>JANMJN010000071.1:0-7647 GCA_031371355.1 Saprospiraceae bacterium | reverse complement strand
AAATAGGTCAGCATTCAACCTTTGAACGAGTAAAAAGACATCTTTCAAACCATATTTTTTACGTAACAAAAAATCGTTGACATGAGGTGGCACTGCCCCTGTCACAATGGGCACACGCGCTGAAAAATATTTGGACAAAGGCATCCGAATGCCATTTTTGTCGAGGTAATAATTCAAGCCATTGTTGTCAATGACGCGCAAAATGGGTTCACGTTGCGTTATTTTTATGTTTAGATTGCTCGAAGCATCAATATAGGCTTCCGCATTTTCAACAAAAGGGTCGGTTTCCAAAACGGCTTCAACACGTTTGACATCAACAGCTCCCACTTTTGATTGCGATAGATCTGCTTCAAAAGCTCGTTTTATGATGAGTTGAATGTCTTTTTCCTTGATAAAATCGCTTTCTCCATCAGACAAATGGGTAATGTCAACAAGAATCTCTTTGACGGCACTACTTTTTTTGCGGAGTACAAAAACCAAAATGAGGACGACCATGAGAAAACCCAAAGCGACGCTACCTACTTTTCGACGACTGACTCGATATTTTATTTGTTCTGCCACGGCTATTGAGTATTGGATATTATAAAAATTGAGTATTACAGTATTTCAGCCGCTAAATTAGATAAAAAAACAAAAAAAAAGTGCAAAAGACAAAATGCAAGAGGCAAAGTGTAAAGGACGAGGTGCAAAATGAGAAAAGCCAATGAACGAAATTCGAAGAATAATATCTAAAAAAGTGTTTTTTACTGAGGGGGGCTTTTGTTTATTTGTATGTTGCTTCTCACCTTTTTTTTAAAACAGCAGCGGATGGAACTTGACTTTTCCAAGTGAATTAAATTCAAGGGTAGGCGAGGGGATTTTGATGAAATTAAAAGTACGTGCAAGGGTTTTGATGAATTTTGATTTTGTTTTAATACGACTTAAATCAATGTCAAACGACAAATAATATTGCCTATAACGCGGGTAGTCAGCATCAGATAAACGAAATTCAGGGGCGGCAGCGGGCCATTCGTTTTTATATCCACCGTACATATTTTCTGCGCCATAACCTACTGCGACGTTCAACCAATCGGGCAATCGGCTGTTTTTATAAAAACTTTTAGGATTGACCGATACCCAAAAAATGAGGGCGTTGTAATCTTTGAAAAACGTTTGAGTGTAGTTATTGCCGTAAAGATTATTTGTTCGTTCACGTAGGAATGTTGTTTTTGAGCCATCAATCGAAGGAATCGTTGTCAAAGGATATTTACGAGGTGTATTTGAGACTTTAATAACGATGCGTTGTTCATCCCAAGCCGCTTGTTGTAAACCGAAAAGAGCGCAACCTGCTGTATTGGCTGTAATGTCAGACCATGAAAAGCCCCATTCAGTTGAAAAACCGTCGAGGGTTTCCAATGTCGCCTGAAAAAATGTTCCGACTGCCATACCAAACCAAGCAGCATGATTGTTTTTCATACCCGACCAGCGCATCGCATTATAGACCCATTTACTCCCTTGATAAGCAGAAATAACGTGCCCAGCCTTATCCATCTGCATCCATTCACCTTCGTCATCGAAAAGATGAAAACGGCTGCGTGGATATTGAGCATACCAAACATTGTTGAGCAAAGCAATAGAGCTGACATAAGCAGTACTACCTGTGCCCACTAAAAACCAAAATCTGCGACGATTAAAACTATCAGCAGGCGTCAGTAAATTGCCCAATGATTGGGTTTTAAATCTTGTATTTTGCGAAATAGGGTGGATAAAAGTGTCGTTTTCAGCGTTTATACTGAGGGGGAGTAGTTCGACTTTGGGTTTTGTACCAAACGTTTTAATTTGAAATTCAGTAGATTTGCTTATATCATTTATGCTCATTTGCGCAAATAAACTATTGAAAATCAATAGATTAAGGATGCATAAAGCAAGGACTATTTTTTTCATTACTTAAATTTTAAGCACAAAAGTAGCGTTAAATGAATAGACACAAAGTATTATGTCTTTATATTTTATGTTAACCAGGCAAGTTGAAATATTTGCAGCTTATGTTATCATACAACATATTGATTTTCAATAGACCACAAATCAACCACTATCATTATGATCTATCAACTAACCTAAAAGAGGTATCTTTTGTTAAAACTTTAAGATTAATTAGGAAAGTTGTAACTTTGGTCACTTTTTTGAAAGTATGAACAATAGTAAAATCTTACAAGCTTACGTCCCATTTCCAAAACCGATACAGTCGTCCATGAACAGAATTCTATCCACTTTGGCTTTTGCCTGCCTCGTTTTGGCTTTTGCGCAAGCGCAACAAATGCCACTTTTCACGCAATACCGCGAAATGCAAGGGGTTATCAACCCTGCGGCTATCAATTATGCCTATTTTACAGACCATCACAAAGGTTCTATAGGCGTTTCTATTCGCCGGCAATGGCTTGATATGCCAGGTCCTCCGACGACTCAAATACTGAGGGGGGAGTATTTTGCTGCCGACCGTACTGGCGTAACAGTTCTCGCGGGTGGTTATTTGATGAATGACCAAACTGGACCAACGGGCTTTACGGGCTTGTATGGACGCATCGCGGGGGTCATCACCTCTGATGCTGAGTATAGTGGTTTGAGTTTTGGATTAGCGGCAGGTGGTGTGCAATACCGCGTCAAAACGTCGGAACTTAAACTCCGCGATCCAGACGATATTCAGGCAACACAAGACCGCACTCAATTCTATCCAGACCTGAGTATTGGGGCGTTTTGGTATCAAAGACTCGATGGCACTGCCGATGAGGACTATATATATGCAGGAGCGAGTATCCCTCAAATTATGGGTTTAGACCTCTCTGTTCCAACAGGTACTGCTGCGCAAGATGTGCGTTTACAACGAGTTCGACACTATTATGCGCAGGCTGGGTGGTTTCATTTTTTGGGTGAGGGGTCTTTTGTAGAACCATCGGTGTGGTTGCGTTATGTGCCAAATGTGCCTTTGAGTGTGGATATGAATGTCCGTTATCAAGCAGCAGGGAATTTTTGGATAGGTGCCGGCGGCTCGATTCAAGGCATGATACACGCCGAAGCAGGTTTCATTTTAGGTAAAAATATGGGCTACGACAGCAATATTAAATTTGGTTATGGCTTCGATTACTCAACGAAATCTTATGGTCCTTTTGTCGGGACGACTCATGAAATAAATTTGAGTTTTGCATTTTAGTAAATGGTTGAAAAAGAAAAGCCGTTGATAATGAATGAGTTATCAACGGCTTTTCCTTTTTTATGAATTGTCAAATCTCAAAAAAACACTTACTATTTATGAAATTAGCGTCATTTTTTCATGTAAATTTGGGCTTCATGCAACCCCCTCAGTATAAACTCTGTCACTTAAGATATATTACTCATCGGGACATAAAATACGACTTAACAAGGTGGATCAACATTATAGCATAGTTGAAGCATGTAAACGGGGCGACCGTAAGGCACAATTTGAATTGTATCGGCTTTATTCAAAGGCGATGTACAATATTTGCTTGCGTATGCTTGGGTCGGTCGAAAATGCAGAAGATGTTTTGCAAAATTCATTTATTGATGTTTATTCCAAACTCGATTCGTTTCGTTTCGAGTCGTCTATTGGGGCTTGGATCAAGCGGATTGTCATCAATAATTGTATTAATTTTTTGAAAAAACGACGTTTGGCGTTTTCAGAATTGACAGAAAACAACGCTTTCATTTCTGATGAAGGAGACTTTGATAGCGCCTCTGGCGCGTTGTTTTCTTTGTCTGATAGTCATTTAGATGTTACAAAAATTCAAAATGCCATACAAAAATTGCCCGATGGATATCGCGTTGTCTTCACTTTATATGCCATGGAAGGTTATGACCATGAGGAAATAGGTTCTATTTTGGGCGTAACGGAGGCGACTTCAAAATCGCAGTATAGCCGTGCAAAAGCAAAATTGAGAGATATTTTACAGTCACCCCGTCATGTACGGATTGGGTAGTTAAGAGTAGATTTACGAAATTTTTAAAATTTCGTAAATCTATAATACATCTATATTATTCATTGATAATCAATGAGTTAAAATAAAGTTAGTATGAAAAATTTAGAAAAATATATTGTTGAAAATAAAGAGGCTTTCGATTCTGAAATTCCTAACCTGCGTGTTTGGGCAGCGATAGAGAAGCAATTGGCACCTGAATTAGATGTGGAAGCTTTTATTGAAGACAATAAAGCAGCCTTTGATACAGAAATTCCCAATCTGAAAATTTGGGCTCAAATAGATAAAACCATTAATCGTACAGCCGAAAGGCGGCATATACTGAGGGTCTGGTTGTTGCGCTCTGCCGCCGCTATAGCTTTGCTCATCATTGGAGCGACTGCAGGTGTTTTTATGATGGGAAAAAGAGCTGATACCCTTGTCGAAAAACAATTAGAGCAATTGGCACCTAATTTTCAAAAGACAGAAAAATACTATAACCAACAAGTACAAGCCAAATTGACACAATTAGCGAGTTATGAAAATACAGACCCCTCAGTATTATCCGATTTGAAACAAATTGATATGGTACAAGAGGAGTTAAAAGCGGAATTAGAAAACGCACCAACTTCAACACGCGAAGAAATAGTACGGCGTGTGATTGATAATTATAAAATAAAAATCGGTATTTTAGAGCGCGTTTTAGAACAGATAGGGGATAGCTCCAAAGAAAATTTGGGAAAAAAACAAAAAATAAAACAGCAAAATGACAGTATTTAATATGAAAAAGGCATTTTTTTTAGCGTTGTTCGCCGCAACAACAAGCTTAGTGGCATTGGCAAACCCAGTTTGCAGTGACCCTGGTGATGGTCAAAAGAAGGATTCAATTAATGGAGGATGTCAGGATTTTACGAAATACTACAATCGAACTTTTTCAGTAAACAAGAGTACAACGGTTGTTTTGTCCAATAAATATGGTTCTATTGATGTGCATACAGGTATGGGTTCTCAGGTGATTGTTAAGGTTAAAGTGACTGTGACATCGAACTCGCAATCACAAGCAGATAGAGTTTTTGAACGGGTCAATATTGCTTTTATTGAGGGTCCAGAGTTTGTTAAGACTGAGACAATGATTGAAAATCAACCGAAAAGCACTCTAACTTGGGCAAGTAGTGAGTCTCAAAGCTGTGATTTCCGGATTGATTATGATGTGACTATGCCTGCGGGAAATCGCCTCGATATATCAAATCGGCATGGGAATTCAACGATTGCAGCCTTGACTACTTCTGTAAAAATTGACCAGAAATACGGTGATTTTCGCTTGGATGGGGCATCTTCTGCAACCGTTGTTTTGGCTTATGGTGGTGGGCAATTGTGTGGTTTGAACACCTTAAACGGGAGTGTCAGTTATGGTAAATTAACTTCTCCGAACATCAAAAATGGGCGTATAAAATCCATTTATTCACAATTTCGTTTCGACCAAATCGGTTCATTGGAGGCTCAATCGGCTTATGATACTTATGAAATAAATGATATAGACAATTTAAAAATAAATTGTAAGTATGGCGAAATCAATGCTTTAAATGTTGAGAACTTGAGTGCTGAGGGTAATTATACAGGATTTAAAATTCAGAAATTGACAAATAATGCTGATATCGAGAGCCTTTATGGAACGATTCGTATCGGTAGCGTTAAAAATAATTTTGGCAACATCAATATTACAGGGACGAATACAAATTGTATTTTAGTTATTGATCCCATTATTAGTTATTTGTTGGATATGAATGGTTCTTATACCAATATGAATCAACCAGCTTCGTTGCGTACAACAGTTGACAATAGAGAACCAGCACATCGTGAGATTATGGGTCGGGTGGGGAGTGATTCAAAAACAAAAAGTGCCATTCGCGTGCGTATGACCTATGGCGAGTTTAAGATTAAATGATGGGTATTATTACGTGGTTGTATTGTTGAATGAGCAATACAACCATGTAACAATACAGCAATACAAGCATTCAAATCACTTCATTTTAGCAATTTCTTCTTTGATTTTAGCGATACGATTTTCGGGGCTTGGGTGACTACTGGAAAACTCGCTTTGACGTTGACCACCAGAAGCTTCATTCAGTATTTCCATGACGCGAATCATTTGTTCTGGTTGATAACCAGCTTCATACATATAATGTAATCCGTACTTATCGCTTTCCAATTCATCGTCTCTGCCAAATTTCATATTGATCATTGAACCCACATATTGAGCAATTTGGGCTGTACCCATGCCGTTGCCGTCACTTGCACCGACAGCAACACCTTGAACGATGCCTTGCAACAGCCCTTGCTTTGACATGTGCTCAGCAGAATGTCGGTTGATGACATGACCGATTTCATGCCCTAATACGCCCGCTATTTGATGCTCATTTTCCAAGCGTTTGAGTAAACCAACGGTTATAAAAATCTGTCCACCTGGCAAAGCAAAGGCATTGACCGTTTCGGGGTCTGCAAGGACATGGAAATCGAATTTATAAGGTGATTGAGCAGCTTGTGTAGCATTAACAAGTTTATTACCAATTGTTTTGATGACATTTTGCACTTTTGGGTCGCCGTATTCGCCGCCAAATTCAGCCGCCATTTGTGGTGCGGATTGCAAACCCATAGCAATTTCTTGTTCAGGAGAGATTGAAACGCGTTGTTTCTCACCTGTTACAGGATTGATAGAGGATGTCAACAGATATTTTATGACAGAAAAACCAATGATGCCGAGCATCAAAAGTAAGCGGATATTTATGCCTGAACGCTGTTCCATGTGCTTGAAATTTTGAGTGTGAAAAATGAGTGTGACACTGACACTGACAGTTTTTAGTTTGTTATATTTTTTTGTGTTTAGAAACGATTGGATACTGAGGGGGCTATTTTTAGCTTGTTTTAGGCGTAATAAACGTTGACCAGCCCCAACGAATGATTAGAAATAGCACAACAAATATCATAATGACTTGCCAAAACGGTAAATATGTGAAAACATAGATATGTGTACGGTCTAAAAACCACATGAATGCGAAGGTGGCTATAATCATCATAACCAAACCTGATAGTTTGCCGAAGCCGGGAATAGCATCAAAAGACACATTTTGACGAATAATGAGTAGCGTGGAGACCATGGACAATGCAGGTAGTATTTGGCTCAAAATATCGGTTTCCATAATGCTTCGGCGGTCGAATAAAAATTGATAAATACTGAGCGAAAAAGCAAAAATACCTGGAATACAAACTAAGTAAATCAATACAGCATAAAGAAATGTCCATGGCGGCATATTGCCTTCACCTTTACCCATGAAATTGGTAAGCAAAGCCGTGAGCGGTATGAGTGTGAAAAAAATCAGAATATAAGACGGATTTTCGCCTAAAAGCCTAAAGAAATCTTGTAGCGTCATGTTTAACGAGTTAATTTTATGGTGGATACTGAGGGGGGGCTTGCGCACCGTTTTTTAAAATTTTTTCCAAAGTTAAAACGATGCTTGATTTTTTGGGTGTGTTGGGGTAAATATTTTTATTGTAGTTGGGTCTGTTATGATAAAATTGACAGCGTAGATTATGTCAATATCCGTTATCAATTGACTAAATATACAATATCTATTTACAATTTTAAACGGTCATAGGGTAGATGTGTAAAACAAAAGCCTTGATAATCAATTGACTATCAAGG
>JANMJN010000044.1:0-2660 GCA_031371355.1 Saprospiraceae bacterium | reverse complement strand
GCAAGTAGAAGAAATGGATAGAATGATGTTTCACACTTTGCGTTCGTTAGCGGATAGCTATTTCAAAGCAACCAACAATCGGGAAATGGCAGAACAAATGCAGCATTTTGCGCATTATTTTGGTGAAAAAACAAAGATTATTGCACCTCCAGCTCAATAATTACTGAGGGGGTGATTTTGATTCACCTGTCGGTTAACTATAAAAGATGTGTGTTCTTGAATTTCGAGGGCGTACATCTTTTATTTTACTAAGATAAGCCCTAACCTAAGAGGGTTAAATTGCTCTATAACAACAAGGTTTTAACTTTGAATAATGGAAAATAAGTTTAGCTTTGTGACACGAACACGGAGAAAACACTTATTTCCTGAATCCCCCACAGTAGAGCGTTTTTCAGTAACTTATTATTCCATCATAATCAACGGCTTACTGTTCTGATTAAGCTTCTCTTTCTTCCGCGTTATTTTTCTGAAAACATTGAGACATAGCTGTATATAAAAGGCTACGAATCCATGTTTTGCCCGTGACAAGTCCGCCTCCCCCCTGCTTGGTGTCTTCGCCATGCACATTCCTTATTGTGCTTAGGTTAAACTATTACATTATAACCACTTTTCTTTAACAACACTTACAAAATGAAACGACACACACACGGTTTTTGGAATCCTATATCTTTTTTTTTAGCGCTTTCTTTGATTTTCACGACTTCATTACTGAGGGGGCAAACAATCTACACAGGTCCAGACAATGGCGATTGGTTGACCCCCTCAAATTGGTCAAACGGTCTGCCTGCTATCGGTAATGAACCGACTATCGTTGGTGGCACTATCGTCTGTCTTAACGGCGTGGTCACTTTGGATTACGGCGTGACCAATTTTGGTTCGATTATCAATAAAGGAACGACGACTTTGTCGGGTAGCATCAATAGCGGTGGCGCTTTGGAAAATCAAGGCGTTTTTACGGTAAATGCGGGTGCAACAATGACCAGTTCGGGTGGTTTTAGCAACTCTGGAACACTCAACAACAGTGGAAACGTCAATTCCAACTCACTTCTAACAAATACGACGACGGGTATATTCAACAACTTTGCGATTTGGCAGCAAAATGGTGCAGCCACTAACGATGGCATTATGAGCAACAAAGCAGGAACCTTTTCTTGCCCTGCCGCATTGTCAAACAACAAAACGGTTGAAAATTTGTCGGGTGCAACATGGATAATTGATTTCGGCGGTTCTTTTTCCAATACCCTTGGCTCGACTTTGATGAATGCAGGGCAATTCCAGAACTTAGGTACATTCACCAATAATACATCCGTTACCAACTCAGGTACATTTACGAACAATGGCTTACATACGTGTAATGGCATTTTCAATAATGAAAACAACGGTCGTTTAGAAAGTGCCGCAACCATTAATGTGTCGGGACGCATCAACAATAAATTGGGTGCGACGATTACTTCCAGTTTTCGTTTTAATATTTTGGCAAATGGTTATGTCTCTAATATGGCGCAATTTACCAATGCCAATATGATTGATATTGCTTTGGGTGGAACTTTTTGCAACGAAACTTTAAGTATTTTGACAGGACAATTTGGTTCAGCTATTACAAACGAAGGGTATTTCAAAATTGCGGCTTCTTCGACTGTAACGACAAATGGCTCGATTACCAATGCTCGTAAATTTGATAATTATGGCACTTATGACGCTATGGGTGGCGGTCAAATCATCAATTCTGACAGTCTTTGCAATTATGGTTTGGTCAAAAACGTCAATATTATCAATAACAGTGGCGTTTGGAAAAACTTTGGTACAACAGAAAACAATTCGGGCGGTGTTTGGACAAATACAAATAAAATTGAGAACAATAAAGGGGCTGTTATTTCAAATAACTATGAAATTTACAATAAATCGGCTGCCACTATTGTCAATAACGGTACTTTCAACAATGGTATTCGCTTATTCAACGAAGGAACGTTTACAAATAATGCGTATTTTGTTGTAACAGGCGATGTAATGAACAAAATAGGCGGCGTTTTCATCAATACGGAGGTTTTGGTCGTCCGTGAAGGTTCAATTCAAAATGAAGGAACGTTAACGAATCAAAAAACACTCATTAACGAAATCTGTTCTATCATCACCAATAAAACGGGAGCGACCATTAATAATACAGGGCGCATTGAGAACAGAGGCATCATTTTCCAACGTGGGAATTTGACAGGAAACGCCGTCGTTGAAGTAAATGGTTATACTCAAGGGGCGGGTTCAAGTGCGCCATCACTCTGTTTGACTTCTTTGACAACTGGAACTGATGCTTTAGGTGAAGCAAAGGTTTATGGTCAAAGCGGTTTTAAAGCAGGCATTGGCATTGATGAATGTGCTGGTTTTCAATACTTTGCAAATGATGTCAATCGCCTTGTTTATACATGTCCACAAATTGGACAGACATTAAATACCCGTTTCAAAATCATTACAAGGACTGGTGACTCATTGACTTGTACTGTGCCAATAACTGTTTTTGATAACATCGCGCCTGTTGTCAGTAATTGTCCAAAAGATGCGACCATTTATACAACCCAAAACACGGCAACTTATACCTGGCCTGCTGTTACGGGCATTGATAATTGCGGCGACACCCCCTCAGTAATATCCACAAATGCAAGTGGTTC
>JANMJN010000033.1:0-4107 GCA_031371355.1 Saprospiraceae bacterium | reverse complement strand
CCATTATTGTTTCAAACAGGTTATTTGACAGTTAAAAAGTCTGATTCTATGACAGGCGACTTAGTTTTGGACTATCCGAACAAAGAAGTACGCGAAAGCATGTATCAGTTTTTGATTGATGATATAGCCAAAAACCCTTATCGTTTACACACAGGACGCACCATTCAAGAGTTGAATCAAGCCTTTATCCAAAAAGACTTGCCTCAAGTCCGCACCATTATCAATTCTATCATAGCCGATTTGCCGTCGCAGGTCTTTGAAAAACAGACAGAAGGCTTGTATCATGGTTTGATTCATTTGATTTTCAGTTATTTAAGTATGTTCGCCCAAAGCGAAGTTCATTCCTCTCGCGGACGTGCCGATGCTGTTGTTCAAACTTTAACAGATGTGTTTATTTTTGAATTCAAATTCAATAAAACGGCTAAAGAAGGTTTGTACCAAATCTATGACCGCAAATATGCTGATAAATATCACGCATCAAACAAAACGATTACAGGTATCGGTGTCAATTTTAATTCAGAAAAAAGGTTGATTGATGATTGGGTAGATGCCGTTTTATAAAAAGAAAAGGGTTTAAAAAAGTAAATTACTATATTAGATGGACTTCTTTAAGCGTTAGCATTTCATTAAAAAAAATGTCTCACCTAAATCCATCTATCCAATGAAAAATCGTCTCAATCTCGTTCTTCTATTTCTCTTTTTCTCCTTTTCCGCTTTTAGTAAAACCGTCACATTACAAGAAGCTTTGCAAAAAAAATGGGTATCAACGACCGTTTCTATGCAACTTAATAAAGCTACACTTGGGCGTAATATGTATTTTTCTATAAAAAACCTTACCAAAAGTGAACTCAGCGTTACCATACCTGTTGGCTTTGTTTTTCAATCTTTGGACTCTACCGCTCAGGATTTTATACATTTAGAAAACAAAGAATTGGGTTTGGCAGCTCTTGCGATACAGTCAACTATGCTAATGACAAAATGTATCCGCGCTAATCGTGGTTTTCCAAATGACAATCAGGCTTTTTTAGCTAAATCATTGGCTTCCAGTCAGTTACTTGCCTTAGCTGCTTATGCTTTTGAGAAAAAATGCTATGAATCGAATGCCATGCAATCCGCTTTGTGGGCAGTCAGTGATAATAAAGGATTGTATGGCATTAATGATTCAACTTTGCTCAAATTTGTTGCTCATCTCCTCAATAAACCGCTACCCGATTATACCGTGAATTATAAAGTGCGTGAAGAGGCGGGTGTGACGGCTGAAACAGCCCTCGAACCGTTAGCCATTGAAGGGGTTTTTCAATACATTTTGCCAGCGGATATGCAAGTCAAATTGGATTTGGTAAACGCCGCCGGTGTCAGTATTTTGAAAGATTTTAAAATGATTGAAATCATGACCCAAAGGAAAGGCAGACACCGTTTCTCGTTCACCTTAGAGTTAAAAGGCGTGGCTCGCGGCACTTATTTCATGAAAATGACTTCTGTGAGTGATGGCAAAGAATGGGGTTCAAAGCAAGTTGTTTTTTAAGCTATTTTGGTGTAATTTGTTGCTTTTTATTACTAAAAAAACATTATTTTTAGGCTCAAATACTTTTGAAAATGAAAAAGTACCTAATCATTTTGCTCATCACCACGACATGGTCTCTTCAAGCACATCCGGGTATTGGGATTGTAAAAGACTCAAAAGGCAATCTATTTTATACCGATTTAAGTAAAATTCTTAAATTGTCAGTGGATGGCAAACAAAGCGTGGCTGTCCCGAATGTCCATTCACATGAGATTTTTATGGATGAAAACGACAATCTCTACGGCGAGCATTTGTGGTACACGGGTGAGGCTTCGAATAAATGGATGTTTTATTATTGGACAAGGCGAAAGGATGGAAAAATTGTCAAATTACAGAATGATACTGAGGGGTTTGACCATTCCTTTTCTTTTGTCCGCGATGCAAAAGGTAACTATTATCACAACCGCAAATGGACCAATGGGTTTGAGTTTTATCGCGTAAAACCCGACTCAACAATAGAAATTCTCGGGCAAGGCAAGTTTGACGACATCCGATGGATGTTTTGTACCAAAGCAGGCACCTTGTATTTTATTGACCTTGATAAAATTTATGAATTAAAAAATGGACAATTCCGATTAATTGCTTCTGATTTAATTCAGAAAACACCTCTTTTTTCATGGATAGATAAAAGACATAGCCTCTATGGTCTATGGACGGATGATGCTGAAAATGTTTATGTCGCTGTTTACAGTGGTCAAAAAATTAAGAAAATCGCAACTGACGGCACGGTCTCAACCATTTATCAGTCAAAACTCAACTGGTCGCCAACAAATGGCTTATTTGACAATCAAGGTAATTTATGGGTATTGGAAACCTCCTTAACGAATGCAGTGCGCGTTCAAAAAATAGAAAAAGGTAAAATCAGAAAGTCAGAAATACCCATAAATTTGATTGTGCCATTTTTAATTCTGACTTTATTGCTTTTAGGTATCTTCTTTTTGAGACAGCGTTTTAAATCTTAAAAACTGTTGTTTGAGCGTTTTTTACCATTAGAACTTCTAATTTTAAGAGATTCTTTTACCTTTGCTGTCTTGGCGAATATTTGCTCTTATCGTTTAAATATCTATAAAAAAATAATGAATAACTCTTTTTCACTCGCTGGGAAAGTCGCTTTGATAACAGGCGCATCGAAAGGAATTGGCGAAGCTATTGCGCGCAATTATGCCCATATGGGCGCTAAAGTCGTCATCAACAGTCGTAAACAAGCTGCTGTTGACGAAGTCGCAAACGCCATAAATACTGAGGGGGGTACTGCCATCGGTGTCGCTGGGCAAGTTGGCAATATAGATGATTGTCAAAGACTTTTTGATGAAACCATGTCCGCTTTTGGACGCATTGATATTGTTGTAAATAATGCCGCAACCAATCCAGTGTTCGGTCCTGTCGAAAATACGGATGCGACTGTTTTTGATAAAATAATGAATGTCAATGTCAAAGCGCCCTTCGAGTTAGCCAAAATGTGTCTGCCTATCATGGAAAAAAATGGTGGCGGTTCAATCATCAATGTGTCAAGTATCGGTGGTTTGAAGGCGGAACAAATGCTGGGTATTTACTCGGTTTCTAAAGCGGCGTTGATTTCTTTGACAAAAGTCATGGCAGCAGAATGGGGTAAATACAATATCCGCGCAAATGTGATTTGCCCTGGTTTGATACAAACTAAATTTAGCCAAGCTTTGTGGACAAACGATATGATTTTGAAGCATATGATGTCGCAAGTACCACTTGGTCGCATCGGTCAACCCGAAGAAATAGTCGGTTTGGCGTTGTTTTTAGCATCAGAAGCATCGAGTTACTGTACAGGCGGTGTTTTTGTAGCTGATGGTGGATATTTGGTATAAAAATATGCCCCTTCTCCTCCAAAGGGAGTCCTACGGACAAAGAAGTCCATTCGGACAGTAAAAAACATCTAATCCACCACAAACAGGCTGTTTGTGGTGGATTTTTTTTTCTAAAAAAGTGATTTTCAGTTTTTTTTTATTTTTTGAAATCCAAAAAAATAACTACTTCGTAAGATTATCGAAAGTTTTTCAAAAACAACATTTAAATAGTGATTGAAAGTTATTTCCTACATTATTCAAAATCTTATACTGGAAAACCTTCCGATTCAGTAAAAAGTATCATTCTGAAAACATCTATTTTTTTAACTTTTTTAATCAATCATTCAAATGAAAGCTATCTGTTTTTTATCCATTTTGTTTTGTGTTAGTTTATTCTCTTCTTGTAGCCCTACTTCGTCTATGCCCAACGATCAACTTAAAAAAACGACAAAGGAAAGTTACGATGCCCTCAACAATCATGATTTTGACAAATTTGGCTCTTACATGGCTGACAATGCCGTTGACTATGGTCAAGGACCTCAACCTGTGAAAGGCAAAGCAGCTATTATGGAAGGACTGAAATCTTTTTTTGGCGCATTTCCAGACTACAAAGTTACTGTTGAAGACATCGCCGTTTCAGGCAATCGGGTGTATGTCAAAAACAATTTTAAAGCCACCCACACGATGCCTTTAATGGGTATGATTCCCGCAACTGGAAAGAAAGTG
>JANMJN010000025.1:0-6663 GCA_031371355.1 Saprospiraceae bacterium | reverse complement strand
TTAGACTAATTTAAAACTCTGATTTTCAATGATTAAGGTATTGACAAAATTTTTGTATTTAACTGTTTTTTTATCATTAGCTGCTTGTAGTACGACAAAAAATCAGCCACAACGTCCTATGGAAACCTATCACGAACCTGCGGATTTGCCTCCCTCAGTATCCAACGTCAATATTCCGATTCGACTCAGTACTACTGAAATTGAGAATCTATTGAACTATAAATTGAATGGCGATATATATGCCGACAATAATTTGGATGACGATGGTTTGATGATGAAAGCCACACGAACGCAAAACATCAAAATTTGGTTTGACGGTTTTCAAATGAACTATCGTGTTCCCGTAAAAATATGGGTGTTCAAAAAATTGCTTGACAATATGTTTACTGGCAAACGCGGTATTGAAGCTGAAGGTGAAGTGGCTTTACAGTTTAAAACGACACTTGAAGTGAGACCCGATTGGTCGGTGTCAACACGCACAGAACTTATTGGTAATGAATGGATTAGGAATATGGCAGTCAAGACGGGTATTGGCAATTTGGATGTTAAATACCTCGCGGACATCATTATTGGGCGTAGCCGTTCTACGATAACTTCGGCTATAGATGAACAATTACAAAGTCAACTGAAGTTCCGTAAAAACCTTGAGGATGCTTGGACAATGATGCAGCGCCCGGTGGCAATACCGAGTAGTTATGGCACTTGGTGGGTAAAATTGACGCCTCAAGCAGTCGAAATGACTCCTTTTTGGACGACGGGCAATATCTTACAAGCCAATATAAGTGTTCAGTCTCTTGCTGAAGTGGTCGCGGGGACACAGCAACCTATATTTCGACCGGATACTTATTTACCTCCTTTTAAAGTAGGTAATTATCAAAACAATGATTTTTCAATTAGTTTATCAACCGATATTTCAATATTGGAAGCAGAGGCACTCGCTAAATCTTATGCTGTTGGACAAGTTTTTCAACCTGCTGGAAAGCGAATTGAAATTCGGGATATTCAATTGTTTGGTCAAAACGATAAAATAGTCGTCAATACGACGTTTTCGGGTAGTTACTCGGGTAGTTTATATTTGATTGGACGTCCAGCTTTTGACCCCATAAAAAACACAATTTATTTGGCAGACCTCGATTACGATTTAAAAACTAAGGATTATTTAATAAGAAGCGCAACATGGCTTTTTGATAGAGCTATTTTAAACAAAATGAAAGAAGCTTGCGTTTTTCCACTTGATGAAAATGTTAAGTACTTTAAAGAAATGATGAATAGCCAAATTCAAAACTATATTATCAACAGTAATGTTTCTTTAAAAGGTTATGTTGACGATATTAGGGTAATTGATATCAAGGTTTTAAAGGATAAACTTAAAATTTATGTTACATCAAAAGGTAATTTAAACGTTGAAGTTCAAGGTTTAGATAAGTTTTAATTTTCATTACACTTTATTCAATATTTACATAATATGCTCTTTGAGGGCTTTTCTCTTTACAATTTCAACGTATGATGGACTATAAACATTTTTTATATGAGGAGTTTCCTCTTTTACTGAGGGGGCTAAAAACGGATACACCGGCTCTTTGGGGTAAAATGAATGCGCAACAAATGATCGAACATTTGATATTAGTTGTCAGTGCTTCAAACGGACGTTTGACGATAGAACCAAATGCAGATGAGGAGCGTTTAGCCTATCGTAAAATGCGCTTTTTTGAAAAAGATGTGCCGATGCCGCGAAATTTTCGGGTACAATTTGCGCCAGAAGAGCCAAGACCTGTTCAATTTGCCAATATTGAAGAAGCGAAAATGGAACTTTTTAATCAATTACAGCGTTTCGATGATTACTTTAACGAACATGAAGGTATCGTTACCCTGCATCCTGTTTTTGGTGCTTTCAGTTTCGATGAATGGGTTCAAAATCATGCGCGACATTTTCGGCATCACTTGATGCAATTCGGTTTAATCGCAGAAACTATCGAAAACTAATTTGCGTTTTTAAAATATTTTACTTAATAGTACGTTTTTTAAAAGCCTTTTATGACACTGTTTTTTAAAAAAATCTATATTTTTGCAAAAATTTCCGAGAACATCCAAAATTCTTAAAAAAAAATGAATAGGTCACTCATTAAAAACATTTTTCTTGCAGTTATTACTGTCCTTACGATAACAACTTTGTTAAGTGCTTGTCAACGCGGCTCAGGTTGCCCGTACAAGTTCGAAGCAAAAGCAGATGTAAAAAAATAAACTTATGATTCAATGGATTCCCCTCACAAGTGAGGGACAATTAGCAGAAATTTCACAGCTGTCTAACGAAGTCCCGTGTTTGATTTTCAAACATTCGACGACTTGTAACATCTCATCAATGGCAAAAGCTCGTCTTGAAAAGAATTGGGATTTTTCTTCAAATGACATCAAACCATATTATCTCGATTTGCTATCTTTTCGCCAATTATCAAATGAGGTTGCTGAAAATTTCGATATTTATCACGAATCACCTCAAGTTTTGTTGATTCGAAATGGTGAATGTACTTATGATGCTTCACATTTAGATATTAGTGTTCAAGAACTGCATGCTTGTTATGCTGATTAATGTCAGATGAAAAAAAAAATAATTAAAGGGCACCTCTTGGTGTCCTTTTCTGTTATTGAAACATTTAAAATTTTATTATGCCTGTTTTTTTAACCGATGACGGTTCTCATTCTTTTCTGTCCGAACAATTTGGCGTGTCTTATCATTCGACTCATGGAGCGATTCAAGAAACGCAGCATATATTTATTGATGCCGGTTTTAATAATGTGCTTTTACAAAACTTAGCCGAAATAGTTATACTCGAATTAGGATTTGGTACAGGACTAAATGCCTTGATGACATGGATAGAAGGGGAGCGTTTACAACAGAAAATACGCTATATCACTTACGAAATGTACCCCCTCAGTATAGAAGATGCGGAAGCGCTTAATTTTCACAGCCAACTTGATTTTCCTACATCTGTTTTTACAAAAATGCACCAATGTTCTTGGAATGAATGTCATCAATTGAGTCCAAACTTTTTTTTTGAAAAAAGATTATCTTCGATTGAAAGTATTGATATTCAAGACAATATCCATCTGATTTACTTCGATGCTTTTGCGCCAGAAATACAACCTCTGCTTTGGGAGCAACCGATTATACAAAAAATGTACAATGCGCTGTGTTCAAATGGTGTTTTGACGACTTATTGTGCAAAGGGTAAAGTAAAAAGAGTACTGAAAGAGGTCGGTTTCAAAGTAGAGCCTTTACCAGGTCCGCCTTTCAAAAGAGAAATAACACGCGCTATAAAAGCCATTTTACAATAAAATCTGTGACTTCTTTTTGTTTTTTACTAGGAAATTCATGTCGTATATTTTAAGATTTATTGAAAATTAGATTATTGTTAATCAATAATTTATGAGTAGCAAAACTAACTTTTTTGATTGATAATCATGTCACAAAATTTTGATATAAATTTTAATAAATGTTGGTACATTGATTTTATGCTTTTATATTCGCACTCGGGTTTTTGATTAAGATAGTTAGTAAAAAGATTCATAAAAAATACTATGGCGAAAGTGCCTTGTATTATAGAAAAACCCAAATGAGATGAAGATGCTCAAAAAAAAACTAAAAGTAGTGTGAACAATCTGCATATGGCGCTCGTCCTGAATTTATCAGAGACGGGCGTTTTTTTTAGCCTTCCTTTTTGACATTGTCGTTGAAAATATCCTTTTAATCGTTTTTATTTGCCAACAAAAGTATTTTATTGAAAATTTGTGTTCTTATTTAACAATATAAAATCTATGAAAATATGTTACTACTTGATGTCACAGTCGTTAATACCGGTATTGGTTTAGGTTCAATTTTAGCTATCGTATTGAGCTGGTCACGCAATCAATCCATTTTATGGGCGATTATTCATGCTTGTTTTGGCTGGCTCTATGTTATTTATTACGTGTTTACGCGATAATAAATGTTTATTCGACAATAAAACCAAATGATATACAAAAAACGAAGTAAAATACTGAGGGGGCATATTTTGACAATTATTATTTGGGAAATCTACAATAATACTTCACATTGAATGGAACTTTCTCAACTTGAAATACTTTAAACATAGTACATACATACTAAATTTACTGTTTGGAACAATGTTTGTACACATGTTTTATGTGTTTTTTGACTTTTCTTTTGATTTTTCACCTCTTTTTCATTCCTTTGCGACTTCAAAAAGAAAGTTCGTGTATTTTTAACAATAATCAACTTGACAATGCATTCTTATAAGATTGACAAGAAGTACGCAAAACCCGTTGCGTATTTCAGTATGGAATTTGGTATTCACCAACCGCTTAAAATATACAGTGGTGGTTTAGGTTTTTTGGCAGGCTCGCACATGCGCAGTTGTTATGACCTTAAACAAAATCTTGTTGGCGTTGGTCTCCTTTGGAAAAAAGGTTATTATGACCAAACACGTAAAAAAGATGGTTCTTTAGGGACTAAATTTCGGATAAAATATAACAATTTTCTCAAAGATACAGGCGTAAAGGTGAAAGTGCCTTTTATGAATGGTGAGGTCACTGTTAAGGTTTGGAAACTTGAACCTGACACGTTTGAGACAGCGCCCATTTTATTGTTGAGTACAGATTCAGAAGAAAATGATGAATTGACACGCTCAATTACGGATAAACTTTATGACGACGACAAACTCATTCGTTTGGGTCAATATATTGTTTTAGGAATTGGCGGTGCAATGGCTTTAGAAGCACTCGGTTATACGCCAGACATTTATCACCTCAATGAAGCTCATCCATTGCCAGTCGCTTTTTGGTTGCTTAATAAATACAAAGGAGATTTCGCGGCAGTTAAAAATCGGCTTATTTTCACGACACATACGCCTGAAGATGCGGGTAATGAGCGCAGTGACTTCGAATTGATTAAAGAAACAGGTTTTTTGGCAGGTGTTGACCCTAAAACCATTATGCACCTCTGGAAAAGCAAAGAGAAAGAGTTTAATCATTCACTTGTTGCTTTACGTATGGCGAAACTGTCTAATGCTGTGTCAAAAATTCATGGTGACGTATCGCGTGATATGGGGAAAGATGCCAAAGATATTTGTGAAATTACACTTGTCACCAATGCCCAAAACAAACGTTATTGGGTTGACCCTATCTTAGAAAAAGCCTTGCAAACAAACGACGATGCTTTGTTGATGGCGCGCAAACGCGAACTAAAATTGGCTCTTTTTGATGAAGTTGCAGACCAAACAGGTAAAATTCTCGACCCCGATGCTTTGACGATAGTTTGGGCTCGTCGTTTTGCCGAATATAAACGAGCAGATTTGATTTTGAGCGACCTTAAACGTTTCAAAAAAATTGCGATGAACAGTAAAAAACCTGTACAAGTGATTTGGGCGGGCAAACCTTATCCATTGCATTGGGAAGCGATTGATGTTTTCAATGATATTCATAAAAAAACGTTAGACATTCCTAACTGCACAATCTTAATTGGCTACGAATTGCGTTTGTCTCGTTTGATGAAACAAGGTTCTGATATTTGGCTTAACAATCCGCGTTATTCACGCGAGGCTTCTGGTACGAGTGGCATGACGGCGGCAATGAATGCCAGTGTCAATTTCTCAATTGGTGATGGTTGGGTGCCTGAATTTGCGAAAGACGGCGAAAACTGTTTCGTTATTCCGAATTTAGACCATAATTTATCTACGAAAGTGCAAGACAAGCACGATATCAAAGCTATGTATGAAATTTTGGAAAAGAAAATTGTTCCATTGTATTATGACAATCCAAAAGAATGGGTTAAAGTTGTGAAGCAATCAATGATTGACGTAGCACCTGAATTCGACTCTGATCGCATGGCGGATGAATATTATACTAAGATGTATCATTCGTAAAACATACCCCCTCAGTATTTTAACTGAAAAATTGTATGTGAAAAGTGCCTACTGAACGATTAAGTTTAGTAGGCACTTTCACTTAGCTCTGAAAAAAGATCTTATGGAACTACGCCTTGATTATTGAAAATTTTATGATTAACGGTGGATGTAATCTTCATATTATTTTCAATAATCAAGACGTAGCCCCAATTCGTTACTTAATCAATTCAATAACTTGAATGGAATGTGCAGCAATAGTCAAACTACCCAAATCTGAAATGACGGCATCTGTCAACACATTTTTACCTTTTGAAAATGTCCTCAAATTATCGGTAAAACGCTGAGTCGTTAAAGTCTGTTCCTTTTCATTTTGGCTCATTATGACCATGACTGACCCCTGTTCATTGTGCCGAAAATAGACATAAATGCCATTTATGGGTAGATATTGAGTCAGTTTTCCTGTTTGCAATGCAGAAGAGCCTTTTCGATAATGCGACAATTTTTTGACAAAATCAAAAGCCTCATTCTCCTTTGCTGTTCTGTCTTTTGCCAAAAATTTGTTTTGAGCATCCTCTTTCCAACCACCTGGGAAATCACGACGTACTTCAGCATCAGATGGATTTTTATAGTTTTTCATCAAAATTTCAGTACCATAATACAATTGCGGTGTACCACGTGTTGTCAACAAAAAACCGATGCCTTGTTTGTACTTATTCATGTCTTCACCAATCATCGAAAAGAAGCGGTTTTCATCATGGTTATC
>JANMJN010001294.1:0-2135 GCA_031371355.1 Saprospiraceae bacterium | reverse complement strand
CCCCTCTTTCTGTTTAACACCCTCCGCGCACAAGAGCAACTCGGCTTGCGATTGGGCAATTATGCGGGTATCAGTGGTGTGACGCTCAATCCGACGGCGGGGCTGAACAATCCCTTAGGATGGGATTTAAACATCGTGTCTGCGGGCAGTTTTGTTGCCAATGATTTTGCGTTTATCCGAGATGCGAGCCTTTCGAGTGCCTATCGCAACGCTGCGACTATTGGGCCTGCACCCGAAACAAAAATCGAATATCCGATAAAGGCGACCAAATACTTTGATTTTTTCAACCGTCCGCATGAGAAATTTCTTTCGACGGCGAACTTTGTATCCTTGCCTTCTTTGCAGTTGAATCTGTCAAGTGGTCATTCGTTTGGTCTGTTTTTTGGACAACGGGCAGCTGTTACGACGCGACAAATTCCTTTAATTGCCGACCCTTATGTGCAACAAGACGTGTTGTTGGGGCAGTTAACAAAAATACCACCGTTGCGGGTAACGGGCATGACTTGGGGCGAACTCGGCTTCAATTATGCGTACCAAATGGGCGATGATACTGAGGGGGGGCTTTCGTTTGGCGTGAATGTCAAAATCTTACGTGGCAATCAAGGTTTTTTCATCGAAAACTTTGAAGGTACGGCGATTACACGCTTGACTAAAGACTCGACGCGGGTAGATGCCATCAATGTGAAAGCGGGTTTTACAAACAATTTTATGGATAAAGTATTGTCTAACAATGGTTCAGGCTTAGGTATTGACTTGGGTGCGCAGTTTGTTGTTGGTTCAGGAGAGTCAGACGACAGACCTTATTTGTTCAGAATTGGGGCTTCGCTTTTGGATTTAGGGCGTGTTCATTTTCGCAATCATACAGAAGTTCATGCGCTCAAATTGACAGAGCCTTTGAAAGTGGATACAAAAGATTACCTTAACCTTGACCCCAATGACCCAACAGGTGACGCGTTTCATCGGTTCAATCAAAAAGTTTTTGGCAAAGCAGACAGCAGTTATCAAGGCAATTATTTTGCTATGAATTTGCCTTCTGCTTTTAGTTTGCAAGGCGATGTGGCGATTATGGAGAATGTTTTTGTCAATGGTTTGCTCATTCAGCGTTTGCCGATGCCGGGTTACGCGCTGTCACGCGACAATATTTTAGCCATAACACCGCGTTTCGAATCGCGTTGGTTGAGCGCATCGCTACCCCTCAGTATTTTGAACTATCGGCAAGTGCGATTGGGTTTAGCGGCTCGTTTAGCGTTTTTGACCATAGGTACTGACCATTTATTGAGTTTTTTAGGACAAAAAAAATTGAGTGGAACAGATTTTTATATCGCCTTAAAACTCAATGCGTTTACCATCGGCAAGTTGGGTAGCAATGGCGGCTTTGGCAATGGCAATAGCGGTGGAAAGAACGCAAAATGTTATCGGTTTTAAATTGTTGTCTTGTTAAATTATTGGACGCTTGTATTGTCGGATGGTCAAATGGTTGAATTGTTTCGTAACTTTACAGCGATATAACGATACGACTATCCAACAATACTGCAATTCAATGAAAAAACATGTTTGCGTCATCGGCGCAGGGCCATCGGGCATAACAGCCGCAAAAAATTTACTCGACGAAGGTTTGACAGTCACTGTTTTCGACAGGGGCACAGAAGTTGGCGGCAATTGGGTCTTTTCAGAAACTGAAGGACATTCATCGGTTTTTGAAACGACGCATATCATTTCGTCCAAAACGATGTCGCAATACGATGATTTTCCCATGCCTACTGATTATCCCGATTACCCAAGTCATAAAAACTTGGTTGACTATTTTCAGGCATATGCGCAGCATTTTAATCTATACCCGCATATTCATTTTCAAACATTTGTCAAAAAATGTGAACTTACTGAGGGGGGTAAATGGTCGGTTTTGACAGAAAAAAATGGTATAGAAACGACCCATATTTTCGATGCTTTAGCTGTTTGCAACGGTCATCATTGGCTGCCGCGCACCCCTCAGTATCCGGGGCAATTTGCAGGAGAATTTATTCATTCTCATGTTGTAAAAAGGTTTTCGCGTTTCAAAGACAAGCGTGTTTTGGTCATTGGCGGTGGCAATTCCGCTTGCGATGTCGCTGTGGAATCGAGTCGCGTGGCAGCAA
>JANMJN010001253.1:0-4072 GCA_031371355.1 Saprospiraceae bacterium | reverse complement strand
ATAAAACAATTGACGACCTTGTTTAATAACTTTAGTCAAACATAAAACCTTGATACCCAAATGTTTAGTTGTTCCTAAAAAATCAACTAATGTATTTTGCTTTTCAGGTTCAACCTCTAAAAGCACAACATTTTCCGGATTTGAATCACCAACAATAATTTCTTGCATTAAATTAATATACCCCTCAGTATCCAAGTCTTCAAAAAACGGTTTCATATTGTTAGGTATGTCTTTAAAGGTTTTTTTATAGCCTTCTGCTAAGTCATTTTGGAAAAAATAAAGTGATGGAAACCCTTGCATTTCAATCAGTTTAGGCACTAATTCGCCTTCATTCCCTCCACAAATGCCAAAATCCACGACGAGAAAAGTCGGGTGTTCATCCTCATTTGGCACGCGATGTTCAGGTTTCAAAGCCCCCTCAGTAATTTGCTTAAAATCGGGTCTTACAATCACGTCAACGATGTCATCACAAGCCTGTAGAAGTTTGTCACGGAAATCATCGGGCATGAAAACAGGCGTTTCACTAATCCGAAATGGCGGTTTATGGTTGTAAAGACTATAAATATAGTCGAGAAAACCGGCATATTTTGCCTCAGTAAAAGCATTATTGTAGGCTTCACGAAGTTGCGGAATCATTGGTTTGTTCGATTTATTTTTTAAAAATATTAAATTTAAGCCTCAACTAAGCTACCTTTTAAAGTCATAATAGCATCGTTGAGGAAATTAGGCAAAATGGTTTTATGCGTCAAGTTTATTTTTTGCTCATTCTCCAAATCTGAAAGCATTGAAAGCCATCTTTCCTCACCATAGTCCTTGATGACTTGTGCTTTCCGTTCAGGGTCGTGGAAATGCGTCAACATACCGTCGGCATCGGCTTCGGGATGAAATTGGGTGCCAAAAAACGTTTTTGAAAAACGAATTGCCATAATAGCTCGTGGCAAATTGACGTGTGGACGTTCTTTTTCCAAAGCCACGATCTTAAAACCTTGCTCTTTGAGCTCATCTTTATTTGCATTGACGACTTGCCAGTCGCGGAAATCAGCAATCCAAAAAGGGTTCTGAAGCCCTTTAAAATAAGCCTCATGCTTACCAATGTCGGTTTTATTGCAAGGGAAAGTACCAAAAGACCTTGAAACACGTTGTTTTATGCTGCCAATTTTGAAATGCTGACAAGCCAATTGGAATGAATGACAAATGAAAAAGGCAAATTTTGGTTCTGATACTGAGGGGTCTTCGTTATGTTCCCAAAGCTGTTGAATTAAGTCAAAATAGGATGTGTCCCAACCGCCTTCAAAGTCGAAAGGGCTGCCAGGACCACCAGACGATATATAAATATCGAAACTTGTATCGGGTATTTCATTCTTGAAACGGACATCAAATACTTCGTAACTGAGTACCTCACCATAAGACTCAACGAGCCGTTTGAGGTAAAGCGTACCACGATTGGGTACATTGTTGTTTAAGTCAAGTATGGCGACACGTAAAGGTTTTTCCATGTTAAATGGTTGGTTGTGATTGATTTAAGAAAAAACAAGAGAGGCTTTAGTCGGTATAGGGTACAAAGGTAAAATTTAAAGGGCAAAAAAGATTCAGAAATAACAACTATACCTATAATTGAAAAAAAATGTTCTACTTTTCCAATCAAATAAAATAACATGAAAAAATTTACTTTTGTTTATATTTTTATTCTACTTGGTGACCTTCTTGCGCGGATGATGCATCCTGATTGGCAAATTATGGAATACATTTTCAAACCATTGTTGATGATTTCTTTGGGAGAGTATTTCATCAGCTCAACCATACTGAGGGGTGTCCGCCAAAACCAATTTGTTTTTGCTGCCATCGTTTTTAGCCTTTTGGGTGACGTGTTTTTAATGTTTGAAGGTTATTTCATACAAGGTTTAGGTTCATTTCTGATTGCCCATATTTTTTATATCCTTGCTTTTCGACCTGAGGCATCCCGGTTTTTTTCTAAAAAAGAACTTCTTCTTCCTGGTACTTTCGTTTTAATATATGGCGGTATTTTGCTTGGAATAGTGTTGCCAAATGTCAATTCTGCCTTAAAAATACCGATTACTGTCTATTCTTTCACTATTTTGATTATGCTTTTGACGGCTTTACATCGCTTCGGTAATGTGTCGTCGATCTCATTCAAGTATGTCATCGTTGGTGCAACGTTGTTTGTGATTTCAGACAGTATGATAGCGATTAGTAAGTTTGTCACCTCTTTTCCGATGGAGGGCGTGTTGATTATGGCGACTTATGGCGTTGGACAATATTTGATTGTTGATGGTTTTTTGAAAAAAATTGAATAAGACCTTTGTAAACAATTAAGGAGGCGAAAAGTCCGTTTATGACCAAAGATAAAAACGATCATTTTAGGACATAAATAAATAATCATGCGGAAACTCATGTTTTTCTTCCTGCTTTTTGTCGCAGCTTGTACAAAAGTAGATACGCCAGTTGATGAAATACCGACCGATACGGGCACAAACAACAATACCTTTTTTCCTGCTTTGACAGGTAATTTTCAAACCGATATGCTGGGCTATGTCAATGCATTACGTACAAAAGGCTGCAAATGCGATGGCATTCAAATGCCCCTTGTATCTGCTTTGAAATGGAATTCACTTCTTGAAAATGCTGCCAAACGCCATGCAAATGATATGTCTAAAAACAATTTTTTTGACCACACAGGTAGCGACGGCAGCACTCTGGCAACGAGGGCAACAGCTGCGGGGTATGCATGGTCGGCATTAGGTGAAAATATTGCAAAAGGTTACACCAGCGTTCCAAACGTTATTGACGGTTGGGTCAAAAGCAGTGGACATTGTAAAAATATGATGAGTGCCAATTTCACAGAATTAGGTGCTGCCAATGTAACGGCTTATTGGGTTCAAGACTTTGGTAAATCGCGTTAATAATTTATTTAAGGTATAAACGCTTTGTTTAAAACACTTTCTCTCCGCCGACATACGTAGTCAATACCTTTGTTTTCAAAATTTCAGTTGGCGCAACAGTCATAATGTCTTGATTCAACATAATGAAATCAGCGAACTTGCCGACTTCTATCGAGCCTTTTTCCTTTTCTTCAAAATTAGCTTTGGCTGCCCATATGGTCATACCCCTCAGTGTCTCCTCCCTTGACAAGGCATTTTCCATCAGATAGCCGCCTTCTGGATAGTTTTTGGCATCCCGTCGAACAACGGCGGCATAAAACGTCAAAATAGGGTTGATATCCTCAACAGGGAAATCCGTTCCAAGTGGCAACCACCCATTTTCGTTCAACAAGCGTTTGAAGGCATAAGCTCCTTTTTCAACCTCTTTTCCAAGCCGTTCACCTGCCCAATACATATCAGATGTAGCATGTGTGGGTTGTACAGATGGCACAATCGAATATTTTTTGAATAAATCAAAATCCATTTCATTAATCACTTGGGCATGTTCGATGCGCCAACGCCGGTCATTGGTACCCCTCAGTATAGAACCATAAATCCGCAGAATTTCACGATTTGCAGAGTCGCCAATGGCATGTGTACAGGCTTGCATACCTTCGTGTTCAGCAATTTTTGACATCACCGCCTCATAGTAAGTTTTATCTTTCAATAAAAAACCAAAGTGATTGGGGCGGTCTGCATAAGGATGCAACAGGCACGCACCACGAGAACCGAGCGCACCATCGGCATAGAGTTTAAAACTGCGCACATTCAACCTATCGGTTTTGATGATGCCGCGCTTGAAAAGGTAGGCATAATTGTCTCGTCCGTCGCTCAACATGACGTAAAGGCGCATTTTTAGTGCCTTTTCCGCATTCATTTTTTCTATTAACTCAACCGTTTTATAATCTAAACCACAATCTACAACAGTCGTTAAGCCAACAGCAAAACAGTTTTTTTGAGCACCTAACAAAGCCTGACGAGCTTGATTCTCGGTCGGTTGCGGAATTTTTGAACGTACCAAACCAATGGCATTATCCACCAAAACGCCCGTTAATACGCCATTTTTAGTCACAATTTCACCACCTACCAATGTTTGCCTTGCCGTTATATTCGCCAAATCAAGTGCGACTTGA
>JANMJN010001201.1:0-2259 GCA_031371355.1 Saprospiraceae bacterium | reverse complement strand
TGATTTAAAACCAATGAGAAAACTCGGTATTTTCAGAAAACTATAACAAACATATTTGAAAACTATGACAAACATACCTTTTCGCCTTGACGATGAAGACGGAATCATTATTCTTTTTGCTCTTATTGAAGACCGTTATCGCCTACGTCTTGCTTTGGACACAGCCGCATCTCATACAACAGTTGATTCTAATGTTCTTATGATGCTCGAATATAATCTTCAAAACCCTAAAGGACAATCTTTGGTTGAAACTTCAAATGGTATCATCACCGTTGAGGAACATCTATTAAAAAAACTCACTTGCCTCACAATTGAGAGAAATAATTTTGTCATTCAAGTCTATGATTTTTTATCGCATGGTGTCACTTCAGATTACGATGGTGTTTTAGGCATTGATTTCCTTCGAGGTCGAAAGATTTGTATAGATTTTGCTAAAAGTCTTATCTCTATTTTCTAATAGTCGGAAGTTATTGACAATAAAATCATCACTCATGCAAAAACATCTCCTCCTTCTTTTCATCCTGTTTGCAAACATCATCGTTGCCCAACGCCCTGACTATTTGAAAAAAGACAGCATCCAATCATCTTTAGATGGCAATACACAAGTCTTTTATTACGATAAATCCACCGCCACAACGCCGCAACCTTTGGTCATTGAATTACATTCATGGAGCAATACGGCTGAATCGCAAAAAACAATGGTGGCAGAACAAACCCATGCCAAAGGCTGGCATTTCATCTTTCCCAATTTCAGAGGTGTCAACAATCACCCGAAGGCTTGCGTGAGCGACTATGTGATTGCCGATATTGACGAAGCCATTGATTGGGCTTTGAAAAACATGAACGTTGACCGCAAACAGATATACGTGGTCGGTGTCAGTGGCGGCGGTTATGCGACTTGCGCGATGTACATGAAGTCTCGGCATAAAATCCGCGCGTTTTCGGCATGGGCGAGTATAACAGATTTAGGGGCTTGGTATGGCGAATCCGTTGATAGAAAGAACAAATACGCCGCCGAAATCATCCAATGCATTGGCACAAACAACGCTTTTGATGCCCAAAAAGCCAAAGACCGTTCGCCTTTGTATTGGCAAACGCCGCGTAAGAAGCGCAAAAACAGCACGCTACACATTTATGCGGGCGTGCATGATGGCTACACGGGTTCTGTGCCTATTTCCCATTCCATCCGTTTTTACAATAAACTTTTGACCGACTTCAACGTGACAAATAAGTCCCAATATGTCTCCGATGAAGAGGCTGCTACCTTAATCAAAACGCAAACGTTTCCAACTTCACAGCCCCCTAAAATGCTTGGGGACAGAGCCATTCTGTATCAAAAGTCGGCGAAACACATCCAATTAACCGTCTTTGAAGGGACACATGAGATTTTGTATGACGTTGTGTTGGAACGGCTGAAAAAGGAGTGATACCCCCTCAGTATAGACAGCACTTTCGAGGCGTTTTGAAAACTCCCCGAACTTTGTAACAAATTAAAGCCCTGAAAGGGCGGTGTCCGTTAGAATAGGGTAAAACCCTATTGAATGTAAAACGATACCACAATACAATTGTATTGCGTTATCAAAACCCATCCGGTATAACACATTGCCCCATCCGACATAACACGCCCCGATACCCCCCGATGGGTTCCACCAGATGGGTTACACCCATCGCTAACAGACAACGCCCTTTCAGGGCTATCTTGGAGAGGATTAATCCCAAACGTAGCGTTCGTCATATTCGACCTTATATTGTGTCAAAAAGGCGCGGTATTCATCTTGAAAACCTTGTTTGTTGTGGTGGGCGTGTTGGTTGGCGATATAATGGATGACCGTATCAACCTCTCTCGGATTGACCGAAAATGCACCGTAGCCATCTTGCCAATAAAAATTTTCATAGCCTTCGCCTTTGGATTTAATCCATTTCGAGGAATGGGATTTGACCTTTTCTAATAAATCCATCAAGGGCAGCTTTTTCGACAATAGACACAAGATGTGCACATGGTCGGTATAACCACCCACTTTAAGAACAGGGCAGTCCAATTTCTTGCACGTACCCCCTAAATAGTCGTGCAATTCTGCTTCGACGGGTGGCTGAATGAACGGATACCGGTGTTTGGTACTCCAAACGAGGTGAATGTAGTTTTTGACAAGTGATTGTCCCATAGTGATAATGTTTACAGATGAATAAAAGAATCAGATACCTCGACAAGCAACCAATTTTTCCCTTTACTGAGGGGTGTATTATCTGAACTCGGTGAAG
>JANMJN010001258.1:0-4903 GCA_031371355.1 Saprospiraceae bacterium | reverse complement strand
GTGAATCTTGTAGTGAAATCACAAGAGGAATTGGTCAAAACGGAAACAGGTGATATTCGTATTTTCCGTCTTGATTTTAAAGCCATTATAAAATTAGACAATGGCGAAAAGAAGAAAGTTTTGATTGAATTGCAAAAGGCTAAACAGTCTTATGATATTCTGCGTTTCCGTAAATATTTGGCAAAAAACTACTTGGAAGAAGATGTTATCCAAGATGAAAAAGGGAAACAAGTAGGAGTTTCCTTAGAAATTATTACGATTTATTTTTTGGGATTCATATTGAAAAATGTGCCTATTCCTGTATTAAAAGTGGAGCGAAATTTTATTGACGCTGTGACAAAAAGTACATTAGAAGTGGTAGAAGATTTTATAAATTTACTCACTCATGAAAGCTATACGATTCAAATTCCGAGGCTTAAATTAAAACAGCAAAATGACATGGAACAAGTATTAGAAATATTCAATCAAGAAAATGCGACGGATGATAAACACCTCATTGATTATCAAGGGAAGCCAGAGAATCCTCTTGTTAAAAAAATGGTGCGCCGTTTGACGAAAGCAGCAGCCGACTCAAAATTGAGCCAGCAAATGGACGCAGAAGATGCTGTGGATAGACTTTTGAATAGAGAAAGAGCTAAATTCGATGAAACGATAAAAGAAAAGGATGCTATGCTTGAGCAGAAAGATACTATGCTTGAGCAGAAAGATGCTATGCTTGAGCAGAAAGATGCTATGCTTGAGCAGTTCCGTATTGAAATAGAAGCACTGAAAGTAATGTTGAAACAAGATAAAAAGCAATAAAAATAATTTTGAAAGTTAAAAATCAAACCCTCTTATGATGACTCGTTTAATTAAAGCTTCTTCGAATAAAAACTTTAAGGATTTCCTTGATTCTGAAGACATTATAGATAGGCTTTTGAGAAAGCAAAGAGAGAAATATGAAGAAATTATTAAAGAAAAAGACGATCTCCTTCGTGAAAAAGACGCTCTTATTAAAGAATTAGATATTGATATAGAACGCCTCGATTTAATATTAAAGCAACAGAAAGATTCATAAAAGTTTATTTTGGAATACAAAGAAATCATTCAGTCCATCCGCAAGAAACAGTACAAGCCTGTTTATTTCCTTCACGGCGAAGAGCCTTATTTTATTGATGCAATTACAGAAGTCATTGAAAATGAGATACTTGACGATGCTGCAAAGTCATTCAACCAAGTCATTTTGTACGGCAAAGACGTGGATTCGATGACCGTTGTGGACAATGCACGTAGGTATCCGATGATGTCGCCGATTCAAGTTGTCATAGTCAAAGAGGCGCAAAATATGTCATCATTGGCTCAGTTGCAAAAGTACATTGAGGCACCCCTCAGTAGTACGATACTTTTGATAGCTCATAAGCATAAAAAAATTGATGGGCGTTCAGCTTTTGCAAAGTCCTTGACGAAGCATGCAGTTTTATTTGAGTCTAAACCTTTGTATGAAAATCAAGTGCCTGATTTTATTCGTAACTGGTTGAAAGACAATAAGATGACGATTGCACCCGACGCTTTGGATTTGATGGTTGAATATCTGGGTATGGACTTAGGTAAAATCATCAATGAATTAGATAAGTTGAAATTAAATCTAAAAGTCAGTGACGGAGGGCAAATTACAGTTGACCACATTGAAAAATACATCGGCATCAGCCGAGAGTACAATGTCTTTGAATTGCAACGCGCACTGGGTACACGTAATATTTTACAAGCGAATAAAATCGCTCGTTATTTCCATGAAAACCCAAAAGATGCACCTTTTGTGATGGTTATAGGTACTTTATATAATTATTTTTCTAAAATATATCAATTGACTTTCTTGACAAATAAATCACCGAATGACCAAGTTAAAGCTTTGGGCTTGCGTTCAGAGTGGTTTTTGAAGGATTTTTCGGCAGCTTTACGCCAATATCCACGTCCTAAATTAGAAGATGTATTTTATTTGTTACGTGAGTATGATTTAAAAGCTAAAGGTGTAAATGCTGATGGGGTAGAGGAAGGTGAGTTGTTAAAAGAGTTGGTGTATAAAATTTTGCACTAAAAGTTTTTGCTTTTCTAAAACTTTTGAATTATTATTTTGTTCTCTACAGCAAAATAAAAATTATATGAAAACTCTACCTTTTTTACTTTTAGTCTCTTTATTTATTAGTACTGCTTGCAAAAAGAATGAGGTTCCTTTTCCTAAAACTTCACCTTGTATCGAAGCAAAAGTTGATTTCATGCGCATAAGTAACATTGCTAATACAAGTGTCATGAGATACTCAAAAAACAATGAATATTTCTGGCTTTTTGACACAGGTTCTGCATTTGATGCTCCGAAATATATGCTTAATATTTCTTGTGATACTGTCTGTCAATGGTGTCGTTGCTCGAATATTCCGGCTTGTCGATCAGATTTTAACTTAAGTGATACGACAGCGGTTATTATTTGGAAATATTAACACCCCTCAGTATAAATATGAAATATGAATGTTGAAATATGAAAAAAGCGACTTGCCATGTACGAAAGTCGCTTTTTTCATACCTCATATTTGATTTAAAACATTTGCAAACAAACAGGTGTAAAAACGGTACTATTAGCCCCCGTTGGGGTGAGTTTTCCAGTAATTTGGTCAATTTTAAAAGCAACCACATTGTTTGAGTTTTGATTTGCTGCCAACAACAATGACCCATCGGGTGTAATTATAAAATTACGTGGTGCAAGACCTTTTGTGGATTCATGTCCTATCAAAATCAAATGACCTGTTGTTTCATTTATTTTAAATCCAACAATCGAATTGTGCCCTCTATTTGATCCATAAACAAATTTTCCATTTGGATGAACTTGAATTTCTGCCGTTGTATTACTTCCTTTAAAATCATTGGGTAGCGTAGAAACCGTTTCATTAATCGTACTTTTTTCTCCAAAAGACACGGCATCTATGGTGTTATTCACTTCATTTATAACATAAAATAGGCTGGGATTCAAGGGATTAAATGCTAAATGTCTGGGTCCAGCACCTTTTGCTACTTCAATCGTCGATTGACTCAGGGGAACTATTTTTGCATCTTTTTGATAGTCATAAACATATATTCTATCTGCCCCTTTGTCGCATGACAATAAAAATTTGCCGTCAGGTGATTGGACAAATTGATGTGCCCAAGCGTTGGTTTCGCCGATATGTTGGTGTGTCGAAATTGAGTCTGTCAATCCACCATCTGCTTTTACAGCATAGCTTACAACATTACCTGTCGAGTAGTTGGCGATATATACACATTTACCAGATTGGTCAGTTGATACAAAACAAGGTGCTGCCCCATAGCTGGGTACTTCATTGATTTTCAATAATTTACCCCCCTCAGTAATTTTGAATGCAACGACACTGCCAAAAGGCACTTCAGGCTTACCTCCGTTTTCTGCCACAGCATACAAGTATTTTTTATCAGGTGAAATGGTTAAAAATGAAGGATTAGCGATACCTCCAATGGAATCAACAACTGTCAATTCACCCGTAGCCATGTCTAAACGACAGGTATAAATGCCAGAAGCTTTGCCATCAACAAAACCTAAATTTTGGGTATAAGTGCCGACAAAAACAATGGGTTGGTTACCTATATCTTTTTTGGCGGTGCAACCCACGCAGAGTACGAGAAGGAATAGGACGTTTTTCATTTTGACGATTTGTTTAGTTGAAAAGAAGCCAGCAAGTTAGACATTTTCTGTTTAGACAAAATAAGAATCCCAGATTTTCTGCGTGTGAGAAAATCTGGGATTCTGTGTTGTTAACCCATTATTTTTTTGCGCTTAGAAAGGTATAAACTCAACACGACGGTTTTTGCTACGACCTTCCTCCGTGTCATTCGCCGAAACTGGACGTGCAGAGCCGAAGCCTTCTACTTTTAAACGTTCTGCTCTGATACCTTTTGAAATTAAATAAGACATACATGTTTTAGCGCGGGCTTCAGAAAGTTTGAGATTGATGGCATCATTACCTATTTGGTCTGTATGCCCTTCAATACTGATTTTGAGTTCAGGATTTGCCGTCATAGTTGTAGCCACATCGTCCAAAATACTGTAAGAATTAGGGGTCAAAAGTGCGCTACCAGTTTCAAATTGTACACCTTTTAAGGCATAATCTAAGACTTTTTTTACCTCTTCTGACACAACAATAGGTATGCGATTTTCATTGGCTTTCGCACGTGCTTCAGCTTCAGCAATAACAGCTTCCGCTTTAGCCTTAGCTTCTGCTTCTAAAATAGCCTTAGCCGTCGCTTCTTCTTCCAATTTGGCTCGCTCCTCGGCTTCAGCTTGCAATTTAGCGGCTGCTAATTGTCGTGCTTGATAGTCTTGCTCCTTTGAGATAGGCGGTGGCGTAAATTTAGCTTCTAATTTTCTTAAATCAACAGAAATACCCAATGAGTGCATCCAGCTTTTGGGCGTCTCTTTTGTCATACCGAAACGATAATAATTGGCGACTGTAATGAATGTTTTTGAGTTAATTCTAACATTCAAACCAGCCCCAACGGGTGCACCAAAAGCCAAAGCATCATCATAGAAGTCTGTTCCTAAACCGGCAGAAATAAATGGGACAAAGCGACGACGACCATTATCTAATTTTGCTTGAAGTGAAATATCAATCCCGAAATTACCTATTTGCGTTGTTTTTGTCTTGACAGAATTTCGGGTCGTTTCAATATCACCGCGTGGATTAAGACGCAGAGGCACGTATAGGTCTAAAAATTTAGTCATATGCTGAACATAACCTATTTCAGCGCCATGAATAACATTTTCCAGCTTGATTTTAGGATTTAATTTGTAGTTATTCAAACGAAAAGAGACATCTTGAGCTTGAATGGAGTGGAATAGTACCATAAAAGCGATTACGGATAG
>JANMJN010001160.1:0-3827 GCA_031371355.1 Saprospiraceae bacterium | reverse complement strand
ATTTCGGGAACAAGTATGGGGTCAATTATTGGCGGTTTGTACGCATCGGGGTATTCGGGCAAGCAGTTGGAACACTTAGTTGTGACAACCGATTGGGAAAAAATATTGTCGAATAAAACAACTTTAAATGACATCGGCATTGGCGAAAAAGGCGAATATGGGCGTTATTTAATCCAATTTCCTATGAAAAAATGGAAAATTGAATTGCCTTTGGGACTCAACGAAGGGCAAAATTTAATGGCTTTGCTCCAAAAACTGACACTGCCTGTTGCCCATATTCGTGATTTCAATAAACTCCCTATCCCTTTTAAGTGTATGACTGCCGACATAGTGAGTGGCAATCCCATTGTTTTAGATAAAGGTGATTTAGCGATGGCAATGCGGGCAAGTATGTCCATCCCCACTGTTTTTATGCCCGTGGATTGGGGCGGCGATACTCTAATGGTAGACGGTGGTTTGAGCCATAATTTCCCCGTTGATGTGGTGCGTGATATGGGTTCAGATATTATTATTGGAGGTTATACAGGCGGTGATTTATACAGCAAAAAGCAACTCAATTCCTTTCTTCGATTAACGTATCAATCGGCAAGTTACAACCGTGTGAATGACAGTCGATATCAACAAAATCTGTGTAATATATTACTTAAATTCGATGATGCACTCAATAAAGAAGGTTTGACATTATCCGATTTTAGCAAAGCACAAGAAATCATTGACGTTGCCGATGGTGTTGTAAAAGACTTTTTACCCCAACTACAAGCCTTAGCAGATGCTCAAAAAGCCTTTAAAAAGGAAAATTTGAAGCTCATGTCACCCCCTCAGTATCCGACCGAATTTTGTGTCGATACCATCAGTTTTTTAGGCTTGCCCGACGAGCAGAAAGACGCAGCTTTGCGGACATCGGACTTGTTGGAAAGACACTTTATTACGCCACAACAAATTGCCGAAGGCGTGAAAAACCTATATGGCAACGACCAATTTAGATACGTTTATTATGAAATATTAGGCGATACCAATCATGCCCATTTGCTTTTTCACGTCCAACAAAAGCCCGCCATGTTACTCAAATTGGGTTTACATTACGACAATGAATTGGGTAGTGGTATCATCGTCAATTGGTCGGCTCGGTTTGGCAAACATTCACGGGTTTTAGTGGTAGCTGATATTGCCGAAGCACCTAAGTTGCGAGCGCATTATCAAAGACAATTGCGCCAAAGTCATTGGTTGTTCAATGTGACAGAAACCTACGAACAAACCCTCGAATCTTTCCTTTTTGAGCAACAACAATTGGACAATTACAGGCGGCGACAAAACCAATTAGCGGCTTATTTGGGTCGCTCCTTGGGTCATGCGGTAGATTTTGGTATGGGAGCTTCTTGGAATCTCACAAGTCATAGCCCCTTGTATTCCATTGATGATAAAATATATATCAATCAAGTACGCCCCGACAGTTCAAAACAGCTTTCTAAAGTCATTACAAGTGTTTTGGCAGCCATGATGTTTTTTAGATACAATACTTTGGACGCTCCTTTTGCACCCAAAAGTGGTGTTTCTCTTGATTTAGATGCTAAATTTGGCTTTTATAACGATGTACTTCATGAAACAACAAGTACTTTTTCGCGCAATGATTCTATATCCATTGTCGAAAAATTTGATACTACTATTGCTCCTTTAACTCGTATTGCGCTCAGTTTTGCTGCTGCGATACCCCTCAATAAACACGTCTCGTTGAACACAAAAATATACGTTGGGGCGTTGTTTGGTAACAAATATACCGAAACAGGAAAACTATATGGCGAAGACTTTCTCGTTGGAGGCATCGAAAGACGGCAAAGTCCCAATTACTTCCCTTTTCCAGGTAATCGTGAAGGTTATACCCGACACACAGCCTTTGCAACAGCACAACTCGGTTGTCAAATTGAAGTTTCAAAAAACCTTTATGTTCAACCACAAACCGCTGTTTTAGTAAGTGACAATTACGCTGTGGCTTGGAGTGGTGGCGCAACATTGCGTTATCAGACCCAATTTATGCCCATTCTTTTCAGTATTTCAAAAGCGACTAATAACAATCGTTGGCAACCTTATTTTGCCGTTGGGTTTAGGTTTTGATATTTATAAACATAAATAAGCTTTGTTGTTTTATACCCCTCAGTATTTTCATCCTACGTTTTGCTGTACTTCATTGTATAATAGTGTATTACTTTTATTCCGTAAAAATATTTCTTCAATAAGGTATCTAAATTATTAAAAATCAATGCTTTAATAACCATATCAATACTACATTTACAACCTCATTCTACAAGTTAAAAATATTCGTTCAGTAGTTTTAAAAATTAAAATAAATGAAAAATCTAATCATCTTATTTAGTTTACTCGTAGTGTCCGAAAGTCTTTATGCTCAAACCAATCCTTCCAAAATTGTCTTGATTAAAAAAACAATCGTTGGCGGCTTAGGGGGTTGGGATTACCTTTCAGTCAGCAGCGAAGACCGACATTTATATCTGTCGCACGGTAGCCAAGTAGAGGTTTTGAATGTTGATACGCATGAAAAAATCGGTGTCATTCCAGAAACAAAAGGCGTGCATGGCATCGTGGCTTTACCCGCTTTGGGCAAAGGTTTTATTACTTCGGGTGCGACTAATTCAGTCATTGTTTTTGATACCAAAACCTTAGCGAAATTGGCGGTCATTCCCACGGGCGAAGGTCCAGATGCCTTGTTGTACGACAAGTTTTCAAAAAGAATTTTTGTCTTTAACCACAAAGGCGGTAGTGTAACGGCTATTGACATAGCGACTTTGAAAGCCATTGAAACCGTAAAATTAGGTGGTTCGGCAGCAGAAGCAGGTGTTTCTGATGAGAAAGGGACGATTTTTGTCAATTTAGAGGATTTAAGTGAAATCGTCACTTTCGATGCAAAAACATTGGTAGTGAAAAACCATTGGAAAGTTGCGCCTGGCGAAGAACCAACAGGTTTAGCGATTGATTTAAAAACCAATCTATTGTTTACCGTCTGTGGCAACAATAAAATGGTCGTTTTAGACTCGAAAACAGGAAAATTTATTGCCGAAGCGCTTATCGGTAGCCGTTGCGATGGTGTTGCTTTTGATCCTGTTTCAAAAACAGCCTTTTCGTCAAATGGTGAAGGAACGATAACGGCAGTGCATGAAGATTCGCCGTCAAAATTTAGCGTCATCGAGACGATTAAAACAGACGTTGGTGCAAGAACCATTTCGATAGACCCTAAAACGCAACATATTTTTACAATGACCGCGGAGTATGGTGAAACGCCGCCGAAAACAGACACTAATCCACGCCCACGCCCTAAAATTGTTCCGAATACTTTTACGGTGATGGAGTTTGGGGTGAAATAGATGTGCATTTAGGAACATGTTTTTGTTCTTATCACATAGGTTGATAGGCTGTTTCATATAGAAAACATAAGACTTTTTGTAAAATAAACTATGTTTTCTATGTGAAACAGCCTATAACCTATGTGATAAAAACACCCCTCAGTATTTTTAAGTAAAACAGCGAAAAATGATGATTCACAATCATAAAAATACTTTAAATAAGCTTATCCGGATATTGGCTTTCTTTGTTATTCAAGGCGTTGTCGCACAACAGCGTTCTCTTTTGGATTATCAAAATATTGCTCGCCAAAACAACCCCATTCTCAAGCAGAATACCAATTTACAGCAGATTTTATTGATTCAAAACGATATCATTAAAGCGCAAAACACAGCACCTCAAGTTTACTTCTCCTCTGATTTCCTGTTCGCACCTTTCTTTTTTAACAATAAAAAATTCTTTTCGATTACCAATGCACC
>JANMJN010001126.1:0-2956 GCA_031371355.1 Saprospiraceae bacterium | reverse complement strand
TTTTGGCGCGGGCGTCGTCGGTATTATCCAGCGCGACGAACAAGCGAGGATGAGTTTTCAATTTGTTCAGCAATTCATCTGCCGCCTGCATCCCGCCGATAGCAACCGCCGCAATACCCCATTCGGCAAAGGTAATGGCATCACGGTCTGCAAATTGCAGCGGCGTGATTTCTTTGTATTGCGATATGCCTATGACCAAGGCATAGGTGTTTTGGGCGTGCAATGTTAAAGAGGCTACCCAAAAGAGTGAAGTCAACATTAACATACGGGTTTGGCTTATACTTTTTTCCATGAGTAAAAATTTTTTATGTAAAAAAATTAGTTCTAAAATTGTAGAAAAAAAATAATATCAAACGATAGTTCAAGGAATTTAAAAGAAGTGTGGGCAATGAATAAGGAGCCTATATTTGTTATCAAATGGTTCTGTTTTATCAAATTTTCTTAGAATGAGACAGAGAATTTTATTGATTCTTTATTTTTATTTTCATCTTGATTATTAAAAAAAACAGCCCCCTCAGTATGAGCATGCAAAATGCACAAAAAACTTCATAAAACATTCTTTTTGCAGTAAAATTATTAGAAATTAGTACCTTTCTACCGCAATTATCAAAAAAAAAAAACGATATGGAAGATAGCCTACAACCCTTAGATGTGCCTCAAAAAGAGAAGGCAAAAAAAAAGAAACCGAAGCCCAGCCGTACGGCTGAAACAATGTACCGTACAACCATGGGCAGCCAGATTCGGTTGAGCGAAATGACAGACAACAAAGCCCGTTTGATGGTGTCCATCAACTCGATTATCATTTCAATTATGACCTCTTTTTTGGTACACGAATACACAACCAATCCACGATTGTTGTTGCCCACAGCCTTACTTGTGGTGGTCTGTTTATTGACCATTACTTTTGCCTTAATGTCAACAAAACCTACGATAAAAAATAAGCAGAACGGTGCAGATTATAAGCTCGACCTGCTCTTTTTCGGCGATTATACGACGCTTTCTTTAGATGAATATAAAGTCGCCATGAAAAACATGATGTCTGATAATGAGCAATTGAACGAAACCATGATAGAAAGTATTTACGCTCAAGGGAAAGTGATAGCACATAAATTCAAACTTTTAAACATTTCTTACATCATTTTTATGTACGGTTTTCCTCTTGCGATTGTCTGTTTGCTATTGATGTTAACCATTGGTTAGTATCAATTCTTCGTACGCCCGGCGATGAAATGTTTTTTGATAGCTTTTGGGTCGTTGATGTCCGCATAAAAATCGTCCAAATATTTCAGTGTCTGTCTGATATATCGGGCATCGAGTAGGGAATTACCCGCATAAATGGCATATATCTTAGGTTTCAAGCTGTTAAATTTATCAAACACTTGTTGAAAAACTTCGGGCGAATAGTTTAAACCCCGATACAGTCTTTCTCTGACCGAAGAGATTTCAAGTTGAGGTGGCGGCAAAGCATAAATGGCATCAACGATGCCCGCGTGGTCAAAATCATAAGGCATTGGTAAAAACAATTTGTCAGCTTGTGTAAACAGTTTGATATTGTGCAACGCGGGGAGTGACCAATCGTTATTGCCAATCATGTATTCAAACATCGCTAATGTCGCCATTGTGACTGAATCTACCAGCGACATGGATAGGTTTTTATGATATGAATTGTTAACCATATTCCGTTTGGCTACATCTACTTCGTTTTCAATAAAAAAACCAAAATTAGTGATGGGTTTACGTTTGTTCAATGAATCAATGTATTTCACTTCCACTAAACGGGCTTTAAAACTCAAATCTGTAAATAAATTATAAATTTCATAGACTAAATATTCATGAAAAACAAGGTCTTCATGGATGCATTGGGTTACCAATTTTAACTTAGTTTGGTTCTCAAAAAGAGTGTTTCCTACTTTTTTCTGTGGAAAATCGACTAAAAGAGGCGGGAAATCACAAGTGCCAGATGTTCGCCGAAAATTGCCCCGTTGTTTCAGTTTGATAGGCAGCGTAACCGTTTCATTTTGTTCATCTGAGTACGACAATTTTGCCCAATGGTAGGCAGCATTATCTTTTTTATCTTTCAACAAAGCATTGAGGTTTGTGATAATGTTGATTTGTAGAACATCTTTTTTTTGAAAAAGTGCTTGGCTAAAGCCTTGTAAATTGGGATATATAAGCCCCAAAACGCATATGGTGAGCATTGTTAATTTCATTTTCATATTAAGGTTTTTTAAAAAAATATTAGAAAATAGGATTTAGATCTTTATATTCAGTTCTGTGCCGACCCCTCAGTATCTATTTTAAAAGTTCACTAAATAATTTGCGTTTTTCTATCTTTAAAGAAGATTTAGGTACAACCTTTTTGTGTTCTGAAATAGGCAAAAAGAGGCTTATGTAATCAAATAAGTGTCAAAATCAATAAATTGCGTATTTTTATCTAAAAATAAAAATAAACGCCTTAAATGAAACATTGCGATAGGTGAAGAGGCGGATTGAAAACCTATGGCATGGGTAATTTTATCACAAACTCCGTTCCGACCCCCTCCCCGCCGTTGTCGGGATTTGCAACAGTAGATTCTACTTCTAAAGTGCCTCCATGACCTTTTGTCACAATATCATACGCGAGTGAAAGCCCTAAACCTGTACCAGACCCCGTGGGTTTGGTGGTAAAAAATGGCTGAAAGACTTTGGCTTTTGTCGCTTCGGACATACCCGTACCGTTGTCTTTGACTTTTATAATTATTTGATTATCAACTTGTTCTGTAGAGACTAATACTGAGGGGGTATAACTTTCATCATTTGAAAGCAGTTTTCTTTGGTTAACAGCATAAAACGCATTATTAATCAAATTCAATAGAACCCTTCCAATGTCCTGCGGAATAACTTCTATTTTAGGCAAGTTTTCATCAAATTCTGTTTTGAAATCTGCATTAAAAGTATTGTCCTTCGCTCTCAAACC
>JANMJN010001120.1:0-3458 GCA_031371355.1 Saprospiraceae bacterium | reverse complement strand
AGGCTCCTTAGAGCCCTTAATTTACTTGCGTTCTATTCTCCTTGCTGGTAGATGGAACACTCTTATTCACAACTTAAATAAATATAAGTAGGCGTTCTACAAATCAAAGGTGCGCCCATCAATTAGTTCAAATTATTCTTTTCTCATTTCACCCCCTCAGTAAAACGCATAAAAAAGCCTTGCAAAACAACACGTTCTGCAAGGCTTTTTTAATAAAGCGGACAACGGAAGGGAAACAACCTAAGCAACTGCAAAGTCTGTATAAGGTCTTTTCGTCGGTGCATGAAAAGCTAAAACAATGTCTTTTTTAGGAACACCTGCTTCTGCAAAGGCATCGGCAAATCCCACATCTGTACCATCATATTCAACGTATATTTTGTCATTTTTTATACGGACATGTAGAATACAGCCATAGTCACGGCTGTCATGTCGCCAAGCATTGTGGTAAATCAGATAGTGCATTTTAATATCATCTGCGACTAAATAGATTTCTTCGTCGCCTTGAGGTTTGTCCGTAGCGATATAGTCTTCAATGACTGTTTTTATTATTTGCTGATAGGTTTTTATCTTTTCCATTCGTGAATAATTGGATATTGTGTATCAAAAATAATAAGTTTTACATTATGCCTTTTTAAGAATGTTTGAATGATGGGTTCTGAAATTAAATCTTCATAAGCATCTTTAGGCATTGCGAGAAAGGGTATTCTATCTGGTTCTTTTTCTTCAAGTAATAAAGCGTAAAAGTCATATTGCCCAACAGAATGATTTAATTCATTGATATTTGAAGAGGTTATAAAGCTTTTAACTTCAACTAAAATCTTTTGTAACGCCTTTTCAGCAACAATATATTTCTCTGCGCCTAAGTCTGACGATACTTTTCTACTTCGAAATCCAACAGGAAAATAGTAAGGGTCGTCTGTAATTGTCCATCCTTCGTTTTCCAATGCTTCTCGAACTAAATCATGATAAATATCTTTTGCCATAAGTCTTCATTTTGAAAACAAAAGTACGGGAAAAATTTGAAATTTAAAAGCACCAAAAAAGCCTTGTAGAACAACACGTTCTGCAAGGCTTTTATACTGAGGGGGTGTATTTCCAAAATTCTATTGATACAAATACATATTCCGATTCCTTTCTAATTCACGGAAGTATGGGTCTTTCAAGTCTTTGATAAACTGAATGGCTTCGCCGGTTGACTTCATTTCGGGTCCGAGCTTCTTATCCACATTAGGGAATTTGTTGAAACTGAAAACAGGAACTTTGATGGCGTAACCTTTTAATTTTGATTTATCAAATTCAAAATCGGTCAGTTTATTGGCACCAATCATCACTTTTGTCGCAATATTCAAGTAAGGAATTTGATATGCCTTTGCAATGAATGGCGTTGTCCGCGACGCACGTGGATTGGCTTCGATGACATACACTTGTTCGTCCTTAATAGCGAATTGAATATTGAGCAAACCACGTACATTCAAGGCACGTGCGAGTTTTTCAGCGTGTTCTGCCATTAGTTTAAGTACATTATCTGACAAACTATAAGTCGGTAACATCGCAGACGAGTCGCCTGAATGAATACCCGCCGGCTCGATGTGTTCCATGATACCCATGATGTGGAAGTTTTCGCCATCAAAAATGGAGTCAATTTCTGCTTCTTTCGCACGTTCGAGGAATTGGTCAATCAAAACGCGATTGTCAGGCATGTGTTTAAAGATATTCAACACGCCTTTTTCCAATTCCTCATCGTTGATAACGATTTTCATGCTTTGACCACCAATGACGTAAGACGGACGCACCAAAACAGGGTAGGTAATGCTGTTTGCCAAAACCAACGCCTCATCTGCATCGGCAGCGACACCGTATTTTGGATAAGGAATGTCGAGTTCTTTCAACAAATCAGAAAAACGCCCACGGTCTTCGGCAATATCTAAGTCATTGAAACTTGTACCAATGATTTTAATGCCCGCTTTTTGTAGGTCAGATGCCAATTTTAAAGCAGTTTGACCGCCTAACTGAACGATAACGCCTTCTGGTTTTTCCAACTCAATGATTTCCAAAAGGTGTTCCCAATATACAGGCTCGAAATAGAGTTTGTCGGCAATATCAAAGTCCGTTGAGACCGTTTCGGGATTGCAATTGACCATAATCGCTTCATAACCCGCTTCTTTGAGGGCTAAAACGCCATGCACACAGCAATAATCGAACTCAATACCTTGTCCAATGCGGTTGGGTCCTGAACCCAAAACGATGATTTTTTTTCTATCAGAAGGAATACTTTCGTTTTCGCCTTCAAAAGTCGAGTAATAATAAGGTGTCTTTGCTTCAAACTCCGCAGCACAGGTGTCCACCATTTTATAGACACGACGGATGCCGAGTTTTTTGCGATAACGAGTAACTTCAGCCTCTTTAATTCGCATCACCCAAGCGATTTGGGCATCTGAATAACCGACTTGTTTCAGTTCTAAAAGATAGTCTTTGGGTATGTCTTCGGCGACATTAAAGCGCAACAAACGCTCTTCGTAAGCGACAAGGCGTTTGATTTCTTTTATGAACCAAGGGTCAATACCTGTCAGTTTTTGAACAGATTTTGAAGGAATACCTAAGCGAAGGGCATCTTTGACGCGATAAATACGGTCATCCGAAGCTTTTTCGAGGCGTGCCAATATGTCTTCTGTGCGAATCCATTCTTTTTTGTCAGCACCCAAGCCTGCACGACCGTTTTCTTGCGATTGACAAGCTTTTTGCAAAGCTTCCAAGAAATTGCGACCGATAGACATGACTTCGCCCACAGATTTCATTTGCAAACCCAATGTATCATCAGCTCCAGGGAATTTGTCGAAATTCCAACGGGGCATTTTAACAATCACATAGTCAAGCGTCGGTTCAAAAAACGCAGAAGTGGTCTTTGTAATCTGATTTTTTAACTCATCAAGCGTGTAGCCAATGGACAATTTAGCAGCGATTTTCGCAATCGGATAACCTGTTGCTTTCGATGCTAAGGCAGAAGACCGAGACACACGTGGATTGATTTCAACAGCGATAAGTTCCTCTGTAACAGGGTTTTGTGCAAACTGAACATTGCACCCACCCGCAAAATTGCCCAAAGAGCGCATCATACGAATCGCATCGGAGCGCATTTGCTGGAAAGCGGTATCGCTCAACGTCATGGCGGGCGCAACGGTAATCGAGTCGCCTGTATGGATGCCCATTGGGTCGAGGTTTTCGACGGTACAAATGATAACGACGTTGTCGTTTTTATCCCTCAGTAATTCCAACTCAACCTCTTTCCAACCCAAAACGGCTCTTTCAACCAAAACCTCATGCGTAGGTGACGCATCGAGACCGCGTTTGAGGGCTTCGCCAAACTCCGATTCTGTGTGAACGAAGCCGCCGCCTGTACCACCAAGTGTATAAGATGGACGGATAACCAATGGAAAACCAATCTTTTGCGCCGCTTCATA
>JANMJN010001093.1:0-2649 GCA_031371355.1 Saprospiraceae bacterium | reverse complement strand
GTAATAGGATATTTATACCGTCGTTCGTGAAATTATCAACATTTTCTCAACGATTCGAATACCACAAAGCGGCATTTAGGTTTGATGACCTAAGTGCCACTTTGTAATTTTTACCTTTTTTACTGAGGGGGTAACATGTTTTAAATTTTGACAGCAAAAACCTTAATCGATATGGCTTAAATATTCTTATTTTGTGCGCATTCTTTAAACATCAATCCATATTCACCCATTCAACCAACGCAGATACGTTGGAAGGGTTTCATTACCAAATCAAACCTATTGACATGAAAAAATTATTCTTACTTTTTTTCTTTCCTATCGCATTATGCGCCCAAAAGTTCACTACGGAGGAAATCACGCAGTTCAAGATGCAAGCTCAACAGGTCACAATAATTCGAGACAATTGGGGAATTCCGCATATATATGGTAAAACAGATGCAGATGCCGTTTTTGGTTTGTTGTATGCCCAATGCGAAGACGATTTTAAGCGCGTTGAGATGAATTATATTGAGAAACTGGGTCGCTTATCAGAAATCAAAGGCGAGGCGAGCCTGTTTGACGATTTACAAATACGCTTATTGATCGACGAAACCGAAGCTAAGGATGAATATCAAAAAGCAGAACCGTGGCTCAAGAAATTATTGGATGCCTATGCTGCGGGTGCCAATTATTATCTGCAAACACACCCCTCAGTAAAACCCGCTTTATTGTCGCGTTTTCAGCCATGGTATCCTTTGTTGTGGACAGACGGCAGTATCGGTGCGATTAGCACAGCCGATTTGTCGGTTGCTGAATTAAAAAAGTTTTATACAGGCGATAATTCAACCTCGGCAGTGAAATCCAAAGACCATGATATGCAAACAGGTTCAAATGGCTTTGCTTTTGGTCCTTCAAAAACGGCTTCTGGCAATGCGATTTTGTATATCAACCCACATACAACTTTTTATTTTCGCCCAGAAGTTCAAGTACAGAGTGAAGAAGGGTTGAATGTCTATGGAGCCGTCACTTGGGGGCAATTCTTTGTTTATCAAGGTTTTAATGAACATTGTGGTTGGATGCACACGTCGTCTAATGTAGATATTGCTGATATGTATGCCGAAAAAATTGTCATCAAAAATAAAAAGCTGTTTTATGAATATGACAAAAAATTGAAACCCATTATTGAAAAGAACATCTCTTTGCGGTATTTAGAAAATGGTGCGCTTAAACCTAATATTATCACCACCTATTTCACGCATCACGGACCGATTATGGCAAAAAGAGACGGTAAATGGGTGAGTTTAAAGTCCTTCAATCGTTCAAAAAGAAGTTTGGTTGAAAGTTGGGTACGCACCAAGTCCAAAGGTTTTGATGATTACAAAAAAGCGATGGATTTGAAAGCAAACACCTCTAATAATACCGTTTTTGCAGACGATAAAGGCAATATTGCTTATTGGCATGGCAATTATGTACCGATTCGGAACAGAAATTTGAATTGGGGAAAGGTCATGGATGGTTCGACTTCCTCAACAGAATGGAAAGGATTGCATCCTGTAGAAGAAATAGTTCATTCCTACAATCCGCCTAATGGTTGGTTACAGAATTGTAACTCTACACCTTATACATGTGCGGGTGAGAACAGTCCCAAAAAAGAACATTACGAACCTTATATGGCACCCGATGGCGAAAATTTCAGAGGTGTGAACGCCGTACGTGTGTTAAGTCAAGGAGACAAATACACTTTGGACAAAGTCATTGCTTCTGGATACGATACTTATTTGTCGGCTTTCGCCGTATTGATTCCCGCACTTGTTAGTGCTTTTGAAAAACATATCAAAACCGATGATGCCCTGTATAAAGACTTGGCAGAACCCATTGCTATTTTAAAAAAATGGGATTATCACACAGCTACAAATTCAGTAGCGACTACTTTAGCGATAGAATGGGCGCAAAGATTGAATCCAACGATTCAGAAAGTCTATATCAATGAAGATGAGATTGACCAAGTGGAAGGAACAAAAATATTCGCCGCAAAAGCCACACCAGATGAATTATTTCCGCCTTTACTGAGGGGTATCCAAGACTTAAAAACAAAATTCGGAACGTGGCAAGTGCCGTGGGGCGACATCAATCGCTTCCAACGCATCTCAAACGCCATTGACCACCCTTTTGATGACAATAAAGCGAGTTTACCAGTTGCTTTCACCTCGTCATTGTGGGGTTGTTTGCCCGCTTTCAAATCCGATGTTAAAAAAGGAACAATTAAACGTTACGGTACAGGAGGCAACAGCTTCGTCTGCGCCGTTGAGTTTGGACCTAAAATTAAAGCAAAATCTCTTTTGGCAGGTGGTGAAAGTGGCGACATCACTTCCAAACACTTCAACGACCAATTAGAAATGTACACTAAAGGTCAGTTTAAGGATGTATGGTTTTATAAAGAAGATGTTGTGAAAAACAGTGAACGAACTTATCATCCTGGCGAGTAACAGAGGCTGTTTCAAAAGAATAATCAACATTCTCTTTTTATGCGTATTTTATCTACTTTACTTTATTATGTAACTATGTGATAAGAGTAAGAACACAAATGCACAAACGGCTACTTTATTTATTTCATATTACTAATGGATAAAAACTTTCGGAAAGGTATTTCAGTGATTTTAGCATGCGCCG
>JANMJN010001084.1:0-7678 GCA_031371355.1 Saprospiraceae bacterium | reverse complement strand
GGATTTATAACATTGAGACCAAAGTTTCGGATGTCAAAAGATTTATTGTTCGTCTTCAAAACAAGATATTCACTCTTATATTCATCGGTTCCACAAGCATCAATCATGACTTCTGATACTGAGGGGTCGTCAGGCGAGCATGTCGAAGTCCAACCTTCTGTTTGAGCTTGAGAAAGAGTTATTTTTAATATAAAAATGAAGGCTATAATCAGTAAAAGACGTTGCATAGGTCGTTGGTCGTGTTTGTTGTATAGAAAAAATTCATGTAAAATCAATACTAACGACTGCAAAGGTAGGGGGTTTAGGGTTGTGATGAAATACCTGTTTTGGCATATTTTAAATAAATATAAAGTATGAATGATGAATAAAAAACAGAAATAATTTCTTATTTATTTATATCCATTCTGAAAGAGACTTTTCGTTTCATCTTTGCTTCATACAAAAAAAGCACAACGCTTTGATTCGTTATGCTCTTTTTGCAATTTAATTCTGTTTAGATTCGACAACACTATAGGCGGTGCTTTTTTGTATAAAAAAGACTAAGCTATTGAAAATCAAGCAACTACAAGAACTTCTTTTTCCTTTTTCGCTGCCAAAACCGCTTTATAATCACGTGGCATGACTTTGACAAAATGTTTTTTCAAAGTATCCCAATCATTCAGAATTGTCAAGGCTTTTTGACTGGCTGTGTAACGAAAATGCTCACGAACAAGGTTGCGGACATTGTCGAAGTCTTCTTCTTCCAATGCTTCCATATCAGCCATATCATTATTGAAATTTGCTGGAAACTTTTTGTTTGGGTCATAGACATAAGCGATGCCGCCAGACATACCCGCCGCAAAATTGCGCCCGGTTGAACCCAAAATAACCGCCAAACCGCCTGTCATGTATTCGCAACCATGGTCACCAACGCCTTCAACAACGGCTTTTGCACCTGAATTTCTGACCGCAAAACGCTCACCAGCCATGCCTTTAATATAAGCCTCGCCACCAGTCGCACCATAAAGTGCCACATTGCCGATAATACTGTTTTCGGATGGGTCGAAAGTCGCTTTTTCATCAGGAGACACAACGATTTTACCACCTGATAAACCTTTGCCAAAATAGTCATTCCCTTCACCCCTCAGTATAAACGTCACGCCTTTTGTTAAAAACACGCCAAACGATTGTCCTGCTGAACCTGTGAAACGATAAACCAAAGTGCCATCAGGTAAACCCGCACCTTTGTAACGTTTTGAAATTTCATAACTCAACATGGCGCCAACGGAACGGTCTGTATTTCTTATTTTGACAACAGAAGCGTACTGTTTGCCTGTTTCGAGCGTATTCAACGCTTTTTTTATCAATCTTCTATCCAAAACGTCTTCAATAACGTGGTCTTGGGCAACAGCTTTGTATTGACCAACAGACTCATCGGCGGGCTCTTTGTAGAGGATCGGCGATAAGTCAACAGATTTGTATTTCCAATGTCCAACGTCTTTTCTGAATTTCAACATTTCCACTTTACCAACCATATCGTTAATGGTACGGAAACCCAATTCTGCCATTATCTCGCGCAACTCTTGAGCGATAAAAGTAAAGAAATTGATAACGTGTTCTGGTTTGCCTGTGAAGCGTTTACGCAATTCAGGGTCTTGTGTAGCGATACCGACAGGGCATGTATTGAGGTGACATTTACGCATCATAATACAGCCTTCGACGATGAGTGCTGCGGTTGCGATGCCCCACTCTTCTGCGCCCAACATGGTAGCAATAGCCACATCACGTCCGGTCCGCAACTGTCCGTCCGTTTGGACAATAACGCGGTCACGGAGTTTGTTTTTGACCAAAACTTGATGTGTTTCTGCCAAACCCAACTCCCATGGAAGTCCTGCATGGCGGATACTACTGAGGGGGGATGCACCCGTTCCGCCGTCGTATCCAGCAATCAAAATTTTATCGGCTTTTGCTTTCGCAACACCCGATGCGATGATGCCAACACCTGCTTTTGAGACCAATTTAACGTTGATATCGGCTTTGCGATTGGCATTTTTAAGGTCAAAAATCAATTGCGCTAAGTCCTCGATGGAGTAAATATCATGGTGTGGCGGTGGTGAAATCAAACCTACACCCGGTGTCGAGTGCCGCACACGTCCAATCCAATCATCTACTTTATGACCTGGCAACTGACCACCTTCTCCTGGCTTCGCACCTTGTGCCATTTTGATTTGTAACTCGTCGGCTTGACTCAAATAATAACTCGTGACACCAAAACGACCCGAAGCGACTTGTTTGATAGCCGAGCGTTCCCAATCACCATTTTCCTTGATGTCGTAGCGGATTTCGTCTTCGCCGCCTTCACCAGAGTTCGAACGACCGCCGATACGATTCATAGCGATTGCCAAAGTCGAGTGGGCTTCGTGCGAAATCGAACCGAAAGACATAGCACCCGTTGCAAAGCGTTTTAATATGTTTTCAATCGGTTCAACCTCATCAATCGGAATCGGCGTGCCTTTACGGAATGTCATCAGACCCCTCAGTGTCAAAGCCTGTTTGTCCTGTTCGTTGATGAGTTTTGAGTATTTTTTGAACGTATCGTAATTGCCCGTTGAGGTTGAATATTGCAGCAAGTGAATCGTGTTTGGATTCAACGTATGCGCCTCGCCCCGCCGTTTCCATTGATAAACACCTCCTTCTTCAAGGGATTTTGTCAATCCGAGCGGTGTGTCTATATAAGCAACGCGGTGACGAGTCAAAACCTCTTCTGCAATACCGTCGAAGCCAACACCTTCGATGCGAGAGACTGATTTTGTAAAACACTTATCCACAACCGTTCTGCTTAATCCGAGAATCTCAAAAATCTGTGCGCCAGCATAACTTTGAAGTGTCGAAATACCAATTTTTGACATCACTTTCAACAAACCTTTACCAATCGCTTTAATGTATTTTTCGATGGCATAGTCAACTGAATGACCATTGTGTTCTGCAGCCCCCTCAGTATTAATGATGTTTTTGATGGTCGAAAACGCCATATAAGGATTAACGGCTTGAACACCGTATCCGATAAGCGTTGCAAAATGATGCGTTTCCCAGATGTCACCTGCTTCAACGATGATAGAACACATCGAGCGCAAACCGTTTTTGACGAGGTGATGATGCACCGCACCCGCCGCTAAAAGCGAAGGAATCGGCGCATTCAAAATATCTGCTTCGCGGTCACTCAAAATCAAGAGATTCGCACCATTACGAACAGCGTGTTCAGACGCCCCACAAATGAGGTCGACGGCTGCTTGAAGTCGTCCTTTTTCACCTTCACAATCGAAAGTAATATCAATTGTTTCTGCTTTGAAATTGGGCAAGCTTATGTTTTTTAGTTTCGCTAACTCCGAATTTTTCAGAACGGGTTGGTCTAAACCGATAAAACGAGCTGATGTTTCAGTTGGAATCAATATATTTTCACCCCCACCTAATTTGACATTAAGCGACATCACATCACGTTCACGAATTGGGTCAATCGGCGGATTGGTTACTTGCGCAAATAATTGCTTGAAATAAGAACTCAAATGTTGGGTCCGTTGCGACAAAATCGCCAAAGGCGTATCGGCACCCATTGAGCCAATCGCTTCTTCGCCCGTTTTAGACATCGGCTGTATCAACACTTTCAAGTCTTCTTTTGTAAAGCCAAAAAGTTGTTGTTTTTCAGTTAAAAACCGTCCGTCTTGCGCCAAAATATCCTCCTCTGCGACCCCCTCAGTATCAGGCAGGTTTTTGAGTAATGTTTTATATTTTGACAACCAACTTTGATAATCACGGTTTTGACAAATCCGTTCTTTCAATTCAGCATCGTCAATAATGCGGTGCTCGTCGAGGTCTGCAATAAGCATTTTGCCCGGTTGCAAACGACCTTTACGAACGACTTTCTCTTGAGGAATATCCAAAATACCCGCTTCGGAAGCGGTTATTAACATATTATCGTCAGTTAATACCCAACGTAATGGGCGTAAACCGTTTCTGTCTAAAGTGGCGCCGACCAAAATACCATCAGAAAAACAGATACCCGCTGGACCATCCCAAGGCTCCATCATGGTTTCGTGGTATTCGTAAAAGGCTTTTTTGTACTCTGCCATTTGCTCATCGTGCTGCCATGCTTCTGGAATCATCATCATCAAAGCATGGGGCAAAGAGCGACCGTTGAGAACCAAAAACTCTAAAACATTGTCAAAATTGGCTGAATCTGACAATGCCTGACCACAAACAGGAAAAAGTTTTTCTAATTCATCCGTCGTAAATTTCGTGGATTCCATGATAAACTCCTTGGATTTCCACCAATTCACATTACCCATGATGGTATTTATCTCGCCGTTGTGCGCAATGTAGCGGAAAGGCTGTGCGAGTTTCCACTTGGGTACAGTATTCGTCGAAAAACGAGAGTGAACAAGGGCAATAGCCGATTTTAAATCCTCATTGTGCAAATCGGGAAAGTATGGACGCAGCTGCCAAGTAGTCAACTGTCCTTTATACAAAACTGTTTTATAGGAAAAAGACGCTATATAAAAGTGGTCTTGCGTCTGTGGAAAAGTCTGATGTATGCGGTGCGTCGAATATTTGCGCAATACATACAAACGACGTTCGAGCCAATAGCGGTCTTGCGGCGTTTGACGTGGTTTGACAAAAACATGCTCCATGCGGGGCTGCACACTTGTCGCCGTTTCGCCCAAAAGCTCATCGTCTGTGGGTACGAGACGATAGCCCAATAGGTCAAACTCCATTTCGTCAATATAGTCATTGAGTAAGGTGCGGCATTGATTACGCAAAGCTTTATCGGCTGGAAAAAAGACACAACCCACACCATATTCACCAAAATCAGGCAATTCAAAGCCGTTTTCTCTTGCTTTTTTCTGAAAAAAGACATGTGGCGTTTGAATCATAATGCCTGCACCATCGCCTGAATTGGGTTCGCAGCCACAGGCACCGCGGTGCTCCATATTAGTGAGCATTTTGAGTGCATTTTCAACGATTTCATGCGTTTGAACGCCGTTCAGATTAGCGATAAAACCCGTTCCGCAGGCATCGGATTCGAGTTGTGGTGTGTACAGTCCGCGAGGTAATTCGCCCGCTTCAAGATGTTGTGTTGTCATATTTTTAACTGATAATTTATTGGTCGAGTAAATGTCCTCCTCATTATTCCTTGCTTCAATTTGCTCAAATTACAAGAGGGGCAACAAAGTTCTCAATTTTCTTTAAGAATGAAGTGATTTTTTTTCAATAAATACGCTTGTCAATCCCTATTTAGTAGAGCAAGTGATTTTATATTTAGAATTATACCTTAAATTAAGGCTTAACAAACAATTTTTATTTTCATAAACATCCATTTATAAAAATAAAATTCTTTCCAGAGAAATTTTAAAAAGTAAACTAAGTCGGAAGTGAAAACAAGGAGTTAAGTTGAAAATAAGTGCGAACATTAAAGCTGCTAAATATCAATTTCGACGTTTTATACTCAGTGGATAGATGATAGTGGATAGTCTAAATAATTGAAAACCAAGATATCGTCGATTAATTTATAGGCAAACAATTTTCATTTGAGTATAAAAGGTCTATTTCGACAAAAAAATGCATAAAATACTGAGGGGGGGTATAAAAAAAGAGGCTGTCGCAATTAAGTGACAACCTCTTTTTTTTTCGCCAATGCGATTTGGTGTTACCTTACTCTTGCTCTTTTACCGTTTCTTCTACTTTCAAAGTAATCAACAAAGCATCTTTGGCTTCATTCAATACAGCTTCAAATTGACTACCTTCTGCAGGCGATTCGTTGAGTATGAACTCTGCAAGCGGGTCTTCGATGTATTTTTGAACGGCACGATGTAACGGTCTTGCGCCAAATTGTGGATCATAGCCTTTTTCTGCTAAAAACTCTTTTGCTTCATCGCTCAAAGTCATACCAAAGCCCATATTTGCCAAACGTTTCATCACATTGGCTAAAGTTAAGTGGATGATTTGGAAAATCTCTTCTTTGCCTAATGAATTGAACACAATGACATCGTCAATACGATTTAAAAACTCTGGTGAGAAAGTTTTTTTCAAGGCACTTTGGATAACTGTTTTTGAATTATCTTCTGATGCTTCTTGACGTGCTTTTGTCGCAAAACCAACGCCTTGTCCAAAGTCTTTTAGCTGACGTGCACCGATGTTAGAAGTCATAATAATTAAAGTGTTTTTGAAATCCACTTTGCGACCCAAACCATCGGTCAATTGTCCATCGTCAAGCACTTGCAAAAGAATGTTATAAACATCCGGATGTGCTTTTTCGATTTCATCAAGCAAGATAACTGAATAAGGCTTACGACGTACTTTTTCAGTCAATTGACCCCCTTCTTCATAGCCGACATATCCCGGAGGCGCACCAATAAGCCTTGAAACACTGAATTTCTCCATGTATTCCGACATATCAATACGAATCAAAGCATCCTGCGTGTCAAACATATAACGTGCTAAAGCTTTTGCCAATTCCGTTTTACCAACACCCGTAGGTCCTAAGAAAATGAACGTACCAACAGGTTTCAAAGGATCTTTCAAACCGACGCGATTACGCTGAATAGCCTTAGCAATTTTAGAAATCGCATCGTCTTGACCAATGACCATTTTTTTCATGTCGTTGCCCATATTAGCGAGTTTCTTACTTTCACCTTCACTAACCTTGCGGACTGGAATGCCTGTCATCATAGACACAACTTCGGCAATATCATCTTCCGTCACTGGATAGTGCATGGATTTAGATTCATCTTCCCACTGTTGCTTTTCCTGTTCGAGCTGACGGCTTAGTTTCGTTTCTAAGTCACGAAGGTCGGCAGCACGTTCATATTGCTGATTTTTAACGGCTTGATTTTTCTCTTCTTTCAGCGCTTCAATGCGTTTTTCAAGCTCTTCAATATGCTTCGGCACATGAATATTTTTTAAGTGAACACGCGCACCGACTTCATCTAACACGTCAATCGCTTTATCAGGCAAAAAGCGGTCAGTCACATACCGTTCAGAAAGCGTCACACAGGCTTTTATGGCATCGAGGTCATAAGTGACATTGTGGAAGTCTTCGTATTTTGAACGAATATTATTGAGAATATGAATGGTATCCTCAACTGAAGGTGGCTCAATAATAACTTTTTGGAAACGACGGTCAAGTGCGCCATCTTTCTCAATGTATTGACGGTATTCATCTAACGTAGAAGCACCGATACATTGGAGTTCGCCACGTGCTAAAGCAGGTTTAAAAATATTGGAAGCATCGAGTGAACCCGTAGCACCACCCGCACCGACCATTGTGTGAATTTCGTCAATAAACAAAATGACATCACGGCTCTTTTCCAACTCATTCATGATGGCTTTCATGCGCTCCTCGAATTGCCCGCGATACTTAGTACCTGCAACCAAAGCCGCTAAATCAAGCATGACTACACGCTTGTTGAACAAAGTACGGCTTACTTTTTTCTGAATAATCCGTAAAGCCAAACCTTCCACGATGGCTGTTTTACCAACGCCCGGCTCGCCAATTAGAATTGGATTGTTCTTTTTACGACGACTTAAAATTTGAGATACGCGTTCAATTTCAACTTCACGTCCGATGATAGGGTCAAGACGACCTTCCTCGGCAAGCTTCGTTACGTCACGTCCAAAATTATCAAGGACTGGCGTACGACTTTTT
>JANMJN010001044.1:0-1550 GCA_031371355.1 Saprospiraceae bacterium | reverse complement strand
TCAAGTGCTTGTAAAATCATGGTTTTACAACGTCCCATATCTGTTGTTGCATAATCCATACCCAAACGATGATATTCATAAATACCTTGACGATAACCTTTTAGGCGAGGACTCAACATATTTTCCACAAACCAATAATGGTTCGTATTGCCCAATTCTTTGCCTTTCCACTCTCCTTTTGCGCCTTCTGGAATGACATTGTAAATGTCTTGTGCAATCTGCCAAAAAGCCTCACCCCCTTGAGGCGCAAAAGAGTCATAATCCATTGCCAAAATGACATAGAGATAATAACCGATGGTCGAACTTAGGTTATCTGTAAAGTTATTTTTGACGAACTGTATGGGCTGAAACTGCTCGTAATTGAACGACACTTCTTTGTCCAAATGAATAAAAAGCGGTGTCGTTGCATCAGAACCATAAACAGGGCGATTGACTTGAATCGCCAATTTCGCCGTGAACGATGTTTGGCTGTTCTCTTTGTCAATTGTCACTTGAATAGAACCAGTCAAGCGTTCATTCAATTCAAAAATATCATCTGTCCATTTATTGCCATTGATAAGTTCTTTCAAGGCATTTTCAAGGCTGACAAATACTTTGGGATCTGCCAAACGAACTTGCGGATTGACCACTTTGACCGTGAAATTAAACTCCTGAGCATAGCCAATGCCCCCCCTCAGTATCAGTGTCATAAAAAGAACAATGGCAAAAAGTCGTTGTATTTTCATTTTAAATAGATTATGAGATTTTTCATTAAACACATAGTTTTGACCACAGATAAATTTATTAAAATAATTGGACTAAAGCATCAACAATATCTTTTGCCACATTGTCTTTACTTTTCAAGTCAAAAGTCTTAAACGTTTTCTCATCAAAAATGATGCTTATTTTATTGGTGTCGCTGTTGAAACCAGCACCAGCATCACGCATAGAGTTAAGCACGATAAAGTCAAAATTCTTTCTTTTTAGTTTTGAAACAGCATTCTCAAATTCATTATTAGTCTCTAAAGCGAAGCCAACGGTACGCTGATGTGCTTGTTTTATCTTTCCCAAATGAGCCGCTATATCAGGCGTTTTTTCTAATTCGAGGCTCATTTCTGAATCTTTTTTCTTGATTTTAACGGCTGAAACTTCTTTCGGACGATAATCGGCAACAGCAGCAGCTAAGATAGCAGCATCGCATTTTGGAAATTCCGTTGTTGTTAAATCAAACATCTGCTGTGCGGACTCTACTTTTAGGCATTTTACTGAGGGGTGGTTTGATGATAGTTTTGTCGGTCCTGAAATCAATATCACTTCGGCACCCCGTTCTGCCAATTCCTCCGCAATGGCATAGCCCATTTTGCCCGATGAACGGTTGCCTATGAAACGCACAGGATCGAGTGCCTCGTATGTTGGACCCGCCGTTACGAGTATTTTTTTATTTAAAAGGTCTTTTTTTTGAGCAAAAAAAGCATCAAGGAAGGCGATAATGTCCTCTGGTTCAGCCATACGCCCATCGCCGACCAAGCCGCTTGCCAACTCGCCATGTCCAACAGGAATAATGTGACAAC
>JANMJN010001015.1:0-3130 GCA_031371355.1 Saprospiraceae bacterium | reverse complement strand
TCACGCTGGACATCGACAACGCCCTCGTGGAGGACATTGCCGCTGGTTACGCCGAAGGCAATTTCAGAACGCAGACGGGGCTCTCTTTCAGTTTGCTTCGTAACGTGCAATATTAACCGCCCACCTTTTAGGAAAGATTGCTTGATTTCAGGTGCAACTATAATGTTTACTTTCCAAGATATAGCTTCTTGTGCTTTGCCATTGATTGCCGTACAAAGTAAAAAAAGGTATAGGAGAGCATTGTTTGTTTTTCTCATTTCATTTATTTCTTATTGTTTTGTTCCCACGATTGGTATTGTTTTTTCAATTCTTCTACAATTTCAGGATGCGTTGCGGCAATGTTTTTTGATTCGCTTGGGTCAGCTTCTAAATCAACCAAAAACAAGGTGTCTGATTCTGTTAAAACGCCTTTTTTACTGGTGTCTACTGGATTTCCGAGCAATTTCCATTTACCTTTACGTGCCACCCACATCTTTCTATACGCCCAGCAATACCCCTCAGTATGTGGTGTTTTTGCTGTGGTATCATTGATAACAGACGCCAAGTTTTTCCCATCTAAATCATTTCTATCCAGTTTAATATGGCAATAGTCGGCGAGTGTTGGCAGCCAATCGGTATTGACGGCAAATTGATTGCGTACCTGACCTTTGGGGATTTTTGCGGGCCAACTGATAATAGCAGGCACGCGAATGCCTCCTTCAAACAGGCAGGCTTTTGCGCCACGGAAGATACCTGCGCTACCACCACCACCATGAGCTGCTTTTTCGGTTGAATAACCGTTGTCTGATTGAAAAATAATAATGGTATTGTCTGTTAATCCAAGGTCTGATACTTTTTTGAGTAACTCCCCAATTTTATCATCTAAGGTTGACATAAAAGCCGCGTATAAATCACGTGGATAAGCGACGCCTTTTTTCTGATAATAGTCTAACCATTTCTGGTCACCTTGATAAGGATAATGGGGCACATTAATCGCAAAATACATGAAAAAGGGCGTGTTTTTATTATCCTCCATGTACTGACTGGCTTCTTTTACCATGAGGGTAGGGAAAAACTCACCTGGATAAAAGACCTCTTTGCCATTGCGATACAAATCATGCTTGTCGGGTCCATCCCAGTAATATAAGTGAGAATAATTATCAATAGACCCAGACAAATGACCAAAAGAATAATCAAATCCTTGTGCATTGGGGCTCATGTCGGGGGTATATCCCAAATGCCATTTGCCGATATGAGCCGTTTTATACCCTACATTTTTGAACATTTCAGCCATTGTGAAACGGTCATTGGGTAAACCCGCCTCTTGGTTTGTTTTAGCAGCATTACCAGCTAGTCCTGCTCGTTGCGGATTCAGCCCTGTCATCAACGATGCCCTTGAAGGGGAACAAATCGGTGATGCATAAAATTGGGTAAACATAACACCCCGCTTCGCCAAACCATCAATATTCGGCGTTTCTAAATCTTTTGAACCATAACAATTGAGGTCAATCGCTCCTTGGTCGTCGGAGTAAATCAGAATGACATTGGGTCGTTGTTGGGCTTTTATGGGCACCCATACAAGGAAAGATAAGGCTATAAAAGCAGCTTTCAATATTTTCATCTTATTCATCATTCATCATTTATAATTCATCATTACTTACTTATTGCTCTTCATAATCCCTTTTGCTTCGCTCACAGGCATCTTGAGATTTTTAAAAATGACCCCCTCAGTATTGTTCAAAAAGATAACAGGCATTTCCTTTGCCGTAGCAATGTTCACATCTGTCAAAGTCGTTTCCTTGACATCGTCAAAAACAAAGGCGGGGCGGAAGTCATCTTCTAGATATTTGACTTTCACATTTTTCATTTTGATCCCCTCAGTATGCCGCATATAAAAACCCCACGCGGGCAGTTCGCCGAACATCGAAAAGTCGGGATATTGCGCTGCATTTTCAGGTATAGACGTAATTTTATCCAAAGGAATAAAGGCAATGTTTTTATCGGCTCGTCCACCATAACTGATTTCAATATTTTCCAAGGTCACGTCTTGAACAGGATAATTGGGCAAACCGACGATAGAAGACGGTATGAGATTATAAGGCAAATACGGATGTCCATAAATGTGATAATGTGAAGGACGTTTGGGCATCTTATCCTCACCCGGGCGCAAATGGTCAGGCGGTCCTTCAATCGGATAGCCTTGATCGGGTTTATACAACGGCACATCCACTTTGACGTTGGCAATATAAATGCCTTTCATTGTGCCGACTTTGCCTGTCGTGTTCCGATGTCCACGACGAATGAAAATAGCATTGCCTGTGTTTTTGGCAACAACGTTTTGAATATCAATATTTTCTGTAAAACCACCATCTACACATTCTATTGCAATGGCAGAACGATAAGTATCAAAAATGGTGAGGTTGCGCACTTTTATGTTTTTAAAACCACCGACACAAGCTGTTCCGAACTTTAAGCCATTCGCACTTGAACGCAAAGTACAACTGTCAATATAAATATCTTCACAAGACGATTGTGCATTTTCTGATTTGAGACAAAGCGCATCGTCCGATGAATTGATGAAACAATTGGTGATACGCACATGCTTTGAATCCGTTATATCCAAACCATCATTGTTCCAATAAGTCGTACTTTGCACGTTGATTCTGTCAATGACCACACCGGTACAATTTCTATAATCTTGCACCCAATCTGACGCATTTTTCAGCGTAATACCCGACACACGCACACCTGTACATCCTTCAAAATAAAGCACATGCGCCCGTCCGCCCGGTCTTTTGACCAACCAAATAGAATCTTGTTTCATCTCACCGCTTCGGAGTTTTTTAAATATATCCAACATCAACTCTTGTCCTTGTCCGTCAATAATACCTTTACCACTGATTGCCACATTTTTCTGATTCATAGCCATAACAACCGCCGGACGACCATAGCCAGTTGCATAATCGTTCCGATTGGTCGGACCAAGAAGCCTTGCACCCAATTCTAAATGTAGTTCGACACCCGTTTTTAAGAAAATCGTTCCCGTCATAAAGTTGCCAGGCGGCACAATGACTTTTCCTCCCCCGTCTGCGGATGCTTTATCAGCGGCGGCGAATGAATGCTCTGCATCACCTCGAACCGTTCGCCGTCG
>JANMJN010001236.1:0-1920 GCA_031371355.1 Saprospiraceae bacterium | reverse complement strand
ACACCACTAAATGCAGGTTCTAATCGGCAAATACCGCCTGTGCAAACAACCCCTTCCACTTGCTTGACATAACTAACAGTTATACGATTCGATTCATGTGTAAATGCCACGGATACTGAGGGGTAGTGCAATGCTTTTGCCGTTTTTTTAGGTACAATATTCCACATATCGCTGGCTGAAAACGACCAACGAGGGGCAATACTCAACTCGACACCGCCATAAAGCCATGAACCATAGTCCTGCTTTGTATTCATATATTGGAGTTCCATTTTCAAAGATTTAGTGTCATTTAGTTTTTTTCTCAACTCAAAAAAAGGTGTAACTGTTTGAACCATAGGTACTTGTGGCTTTACTTCATAGATTTGTTGATTATATGATTGTAATTGAAGTCCAAGTGTAATGTCTGTTTTTTCGTTTTTGATTAAACAACTGGCGTAAATTTCACGATAGAGCAAGGTGTTTTTTAGTGTTGAAATATTTGAGACATTGACATCAAAATTCAAGTGGTCGTTTGGTGCTAATTTAATGTCTAACTGAACTGCTTGCTCGCCCAATTCCTGTGTAGCAGGCACATAACGAGTCGTCAAACGATAGCTATTTTGCCGACTCATAGGCGGTAAAAAGTTAATGATACCTCGGTTTAAGACGGCAAAAGGTGTTGTCCGAAAAGTAAAACCGTCAGTCCGTTTTGCTTCAAGTGTGATACCGACCCCCTCAGTAGCAAAGCTAATATTGCTATAAATAACTGAACCTGAACGATTTACAAATTTACCTTCCGTCAATGTACCGTCTCTATTGACTTTTGGGGCATTGGGGTCAAAGATGGCTTCCGCCGTTTTGTAGGCAGCTTCGACATACCATGTCCATTTGCCCACAGATAGGGTGTTGTAAAATGTTGTAGCAAACGTATTGTATTTTGCACCAATGCTATCAGCACGCGTATAAGTTGCGAGTGCAGAAACGACTTGGTTGACAGTTACGTCGTCCAAAGTACGGTGAACGATACCAAAACCTGGCGCTAAGGAGACATTATTTATAGAAAAGAACCCCTCAGTATTTAGCCCATTTATGGTAGATTTATAAAAGTCAAATTGCTGTTTCTGTCTGCCCGAGAAGGCTTTGATATGTCCAAATTCACCCAACTGATAATCAAGATTGATGCCCACAAGCGCATTGTCAATGCCCAACGGACGGTCTTCGTAGCTGCGATAAATGATGCCCGAACCGATTTGGTCGTAGATATAACCGCCATAAATGGTCAAATCATGCACCCGTTTTTTGAGATAAAAACGCCCGATACCATTGGCAGAATAGGATTCACGCGGATTTAAAAGTTGAGAGTTATTGAAAACGTCGAATCGAACCCCAATATCGTAGCCTGCAAGCGTGTAATTCAGCGTCAACCACGAGTCGGCACCGACCAGTTGGCGGTCATACTGGGGGATATTGGCAGCACCGATGGCAGAATCTCGAATATAAAAATTGCCGTTTGCTTGTAAACTCCCACTCAAGGCACCTGCATCGCTTGTCGTTGTAATATTTTGACAATCAATGTTTTGAATTAAAAAAAGAGCAAAAAAAAGAAAAATTGGTATTCGTAAAGTCATCATAATCTATTTTTTTTAAGCCCAAAAATGAGCATAAGAATTCACAGAAACATCACTAAACGGATTTGAATCGCCGATGGATAAAAAAAAGACGGAGTGAATGTCTTCACCCCGTCTTTTTTTTAGATTTATATTTCTGTTATTTCAACGGTTTTAAAGTATAGCCTTCTTTTTTTAACAAATTGACTACACCTTTTTGCCCGCCTAAATGCCCTGCGCCGACTGCAAAAAATGTCTGTTTTAGTTTCATACTTTTTGCCATCAGCGGAATCCAATTGAGGTTTCGAGTCGTGACGAGCAGCGTTTCGTATTG
>JANMJN010000915.1:0-4360 GCA_031371355.1 Saprospiraceae bacterium | reverse complement strand
ACCATATCAGCCGCTGCTTTTCTTTTACTGTTTACCGCGCCGCTTGACGAGTCGTCTGTTCATATCGAAGCGTCAAAACCATTATTGGAAGACTTCGCAGATATGTTCAAATTAGCCGTTTTACCCATTGTTATGGTGTTCATTGCCAGTGCATTTCTTTATGTCTTGATTGAACAAAGCATCATGAGTTGGTTGCCCACCTTTAACAGTCAAGTCTTGCATTTACCGACCACTTTGAGCATCCAAATGGCAAGTATTTTAGCCATATCCACAGCCGTTGGGCGTTTTTTAGCAGGTTTTGCTTTGCGTCAATATCATTGGTATAAGGTCTTGACAATTTGTCTTTTAACAGCCGCAGTATTGGTCTTAGTTGCCATTCCACTGGCTCAAAACGTCGGCAATGTAGAAGTCACAGGTTGGTCAACAGCTCCTTTGGGTGCATTTGTGTTTCCACTCATCGGTTTATTGTTGGCACCTATTTATCCAGCTATTAATTCATTGATATTGAGCAGTTTACCTGCACAAAAACATGCGACGATGTCTGGTTTGATTGTTGTCTTTTCAGCTTTGGGCGGCACAACAGGCTCCATCATCACAGGACATATCTTTGAATCGTATGGCGGCGAATCGGCGTTTTATTTCTCACTGTTACCGATAACATTGTTGTTGGTTTGCTTGTATTTTTTCAACAAATTGCATAAAACAACGGGCAATGAAGCAACAACTTAAACCTAATTAATAATTTTATCACATAGTCACAGTAGGTATTTTCACATAGTTTGAATAGAAAAATAGACTATATTTTCTATGTGAAAACGTCTATTGTGACTATGTGATAAAAAAAAGAATAACATGGAAATATTTAAACTCGGACACCTTTTCGAAGCAGTCCAAATGAACAACATCCTTTCTGATGGCAAAACATTCCCTGACTGTTTGCCAAAAATGCCCTTAGAAATCATTCAAGAAAACTATGAAAAAGTAAAAAATACTGAGGGGTTCAATCTATTGGATTTCGTAACCGCACATTTCGATTTGCCAACCAATAATGGGGCGGATTTTAAAAGTGATATGTCCAAAGACATCACCACACACATCACTTCGCTTTGGCAAGTCCTCACACGAGAGCCTGACAAAGGGGAAAGTTCGCTCATTCCACTACCCTACCCGTACATCGTTCCCGGCGGTCGGTTTCGGGAGATTTACTATTGGGATAGTTACTTCACGATGCTTGGTTTGCAAGTCTCTGGACGGGTGGATATGATTGAAAACATGGTCGATAACTTCTCTTATCTTTTAAATACAGTTGGACATATTCCAAACGGCAACCGCACGTATTATATCGGTCGGTCGCAACCGCCTTTTTATGCTTTGATGGTCAATCTGTTGAGCGAAGAAAAAGGCACAGATGTGTTGGTGCGCTATTTACCCGAATTAGAAAAAGAATATGCTTTTTGGATGAAAGGCAGCGATACACTCAATGAAGATAATAAAGCAATAAATCACTCTGTTAGACTGCCCAATGGGGCTATATTGAATCGTTATTGGGATGAAAACGATACGCCACGTCCAGAATCGTATAAAGAAGATGTTGAAACGGCGCACGCATCCAATCAGCCCCCCTCAGTAATTTACCGCCACATTCGTGCTGCCGCCGAATCAGGTTGGGATTTCAGCAGTCGTTGGTTCAAAGACGGTCAAAATCTTTCGACCATTCACACCACCGATATCATTCCTGTTGATTTAAATTGTCTGCTATTTCATTTGGAAATCACTTTGGCAAAAGCGTATGAACTCTCCGGTCAAGCCGTTCAAGCCGCTGGTTATTATGCTGATGCAACTAAGCGGCAGGATACACTCGACACGTATTGTTGGGATGCAGACAAAGGTTTTTACTTCGATTATGATTTTGTCGTAGGCAAAAAGACAGAACACTACACATTGGCAGCCGCTTTTCCTTTATTCTTTAACTTAGCTTCGCCTAAAAGAGCATCAAAAATAGTGGATATTCTTGAACAGAAATTCCTACAAACAGGCGGTGTCACCACAACACTTAACAACACAGGGCAACAATGGGATGCACCAAACGGTTGGGCGCCATTGCAATGGATAACTTACAAAGGCTTACTCAATTATGGCTTTGATAGTTTGGCTACTAAAATTAAAAACCATTGGTTACTTGCCAATCAATTGATTTATCAAAAAACGGGCAAAATGACTGAGAAATACAATGTCTATGACCAAGACCTCGAAGCGGGTGGCGGTGAATATCCTTTGCAAGATGGTTTTGGTTGGACAAATGGCGTTTATTTGGCTTTACATACTTAAATGTCAAACACGAATTTCACGAATTAACACGAATTTTTCTTTTAATTTGCTTCGATTAACACACGTAAACTACTTAATTCGTGTTAATTCGTGAAATTCGTGTCAGCTAAGTAATTACCTTCTTGATAAATAAAACGCTTCATTTAAAGTATTTTTGTTCCACCAACGTCTTCTTCGATAAATACAATATTCAAGAAGGATGACACATATAATGGCACAACCAAAGCAAAATATCGTTCAAACGGTCAAAAAATACGGCACTCAGTTGTTCCGCTTTATCAGAAGTAAAGTAGCAACCAATGAAGATGCAGAAGATATTTCGCAAGAGGTGTGGTATCAACTCAGTCGTGTGGTCGATGTGGACGAAATTGAGAGTTTTTCGGGTTGGCTCTATCAAGTTGCAAGGAATAAGATTACAGATAAGTACCGCAAGAAAACGGATGAAGCGTTAGAAGACTTTGCTTATGAAGACGAAGACGGCGACATCAATTTTCGTGAATTACTTTTGATGGACAATGGCGCAACGCCCGACGATGCGTTTTTTAAAGAAATGTTTTGGGCTGAATTGTTGCGCGCCTTAGATGAATTACCGGAGAATCAACGCCTCGTTTTTGTTTGGAATGAATTGGAAGACATGACTTTACAAGAGATTGCGGACAAAACAGGTGAGAACTTGAAAACCATTATTTCAAGAAAAGGTTATGCCATCAAACATTTACGCAAACGGTTAAAAGACTTGTATAACGAACTAAATAACTATTAATCATGCAACAGGGTAAATGGCGTAAAATACGCTTTCTCATACCTCTCTTTTTTGTTGTCGCCTTTGGATTCTTTTCATGGGTCGTACAAATACTGTGGAATTGGTTGATTGCACCGACATTTTCCCTGAGTCCTTATTCTTATTGGCAAGCCATGGGTTTGTTGGTGTTGTGTCGCATTCTGTTTGGTGGTTTTCGATTTGGCGGCGCACAACGAAGTGGTAAACCGCCTTTCAATCGCCGCAACAAATGGATGAATATGAGTGAAGAAGAACGGCAACAATTCAAGTCAGAATGGGAAAAACGTTGTGAAAAACGGGATTAATATGCGTTTATACTGAGGGGGGTATATCAAAAGGGAATCAACCCAAACTTTACTTTATAGAGAAAAGTTTGGGTTGATTCCCTTTATAATGAGAAGGAGTACATTTCTAATCATTTATCTTTTTTAAGCTCCAATCTAATAGTTTCTACTGTACTAATAGGTGCTTCTACTTCATCTGCAATTTGTGCATCTGATAAATTCGTATTTCTTATAAGTACCTCAATCACTCTACGTTTGACTTTTGCCTCGCCAATTTTCATGCCCTTTTCCATGCCTTTTTCCATAGCTTCTTCATCCCTAATTTCGAGAAAAGATTTAAATGCCGTTGCCATTTTTTTATTAGGTTTTAATTGTTCCACAATATTGTTAAATACCTTGCCTTTTAATTTTGACCGTCTTTGTAAATACTCTAAAAGCATTTTTAAATAAGTTTTAAACAAAAGCGAAGGCGACGAATTTACCACAAATTTAAGTATTTCTTCCAAATGTTGTTGAAAAAAATCCTTGTCGTGTGAATGTTTTAGTGCAATAAACGCAGCGCGCAGCTCACCCAGATCAAGTGCAGTTGCAATATCCGCATCGCTCATTGCCTGTAAATCTATGACGAGATATTTCGGAAATGAAACATAATTCAAGATTGTATCGGGTAGATACTTTGCGAAATAATCATATAACCGTTTGTGTTTCCAGGGTCTTGAACCATGATATATCAGTAATGGCAAGACAATACTCGGCGGCTGCTTATTATTTATATCCACTAATTGGATACTCCGAACATAATCCTCTATCTGAAAATCAATAGGTTTATCAGGGATGCTGCTTTTAAATTCACCTAAAAAACAAAACTTAAAATCAGGTAGTTTTTTACGCCCACGAATAGACTTTGGCACAGCTTCTTTAATCAGTGCCGCCTCATAAATAGTATCTGAATAGGTGATTTGCAAGG
>JANMJN010000891.1:0-6929 GCA_031371355.1 Saprospiraceae bacterium | reverse complement strand
TTTTGGGACTGTTTTAGATGGCTATGTGTTGCCAACGGACTTTATAACACATTTTGAGAATGGTAAACACAATGATGTGCCGCTTTTAACAGGTTGGGTCACGGGTGACGGCGTATTAAGGGGCAATCCACCTACAACAGTTGAGAAATTTAAACAACAAGCAAAGGAAAAATATAGCGACAAAGCGGATGAATTCCTAAAAGTATTCACTGCAAACACCGATACAGACGCTCAAGCATCGCAAACACGTTTGGCTTTGTGTCAATTTGCGGCGTTTCAATCTCATTTGTGGGCAGGTTTCAATAAAAAGAATAAATCTTATTTGTATCAATTCAGTCATGTGCCGCCCGACAAGCCTAATTTCCCGAATTACGGTGCTTTTCACACTTCAGAAGTACCTTATGCTTTGCATACTTTGAAACATTGGAAACGGGATTGGCAAAAAACGGACTATGATTTAGAACAAACGATGTCTGATTATTGGGTTAATTTTGCAAAGACAGGTAATCCTAATGGCACCGGTTTGCCTGAATGGAAAAGTTATGATAAAGAAACAGGGAACATCATGGAATTAGGCGATAAGGTATTTTTACAGTCAGAAACCTTTAAAAAAGCTTTTGATTTCTTAGAAACACTGAAATGACTATTCAAAATTCAAAAAAAACCTCGTCTCAAACAGCAAGCTGACTGAAACAAGGTGTATTGTTAAATCAAATGAAAAAAGCCTTAGTGAGACGGTTTAATAGCGATTGTGCCGTCTGCATTGCGAACTAAAATGCCTTTATGGAGGGCATCAGAAATAATGACTTTGACTTCTGAATCCATGGCATCAATCAAGTTGACTTTACGCTCTGCAACAAGCGCGATATCGAGTGAACGGAATACAGAACGCTCGCATTCTTTGATAGAATTCCAGTTAGATTGATTGGCAAGGATATTGGGCAAGTCTTCTGCCTTTTGAATTTGTGTTTTAAATTTGCTTTGAGTGGACATGGGTAAATTAGTTTTATTTCACGGACTTAGAGATGGATTTAAAGTTGGCATTTCGCCTGTTTTACATAATTTTATACTACAAAACATGTACCAATTTGAAATATATTTTCGTGTTTTGTGTAAATTACACTAAAAGCATATAAATTAATTTAAACAAATAGCCAAACACCATTTTTTTTAATGAAAAAACATTTAGCACTTCTTATTCTTTGCTTTATTATGGGATTTCTTTCAAATGCTCAAACACCGAGTATCACGAGTGTCACGCCGTTAGCAACAAGCGTAGGACGCTATGAAAAATTTGAGGCAAAAATCGTTTTGAATGGTACCATCACCAATCCTTACGATTACGATGAGTTGGTACTGAGGGGGGTCTTCACAGCACCGAGTGGGCGCAAAGACACCATCGAAGGGTTTTATATGCAGGATTTTGACCTCAATACGTCAACGGGTTCGCTCACAACGACAACGACTCATTTTCGAATCCGCTTCTCTCCCTACGAAATAGGTACATGGAACTATAGTTTATCGGTTATAAATGCAGCAGGTACAAGTACCGCTACAACGAGTTCATTTCAAGCCATTAACTCAAATTCAAAAGGTTTTATGCGAAAAAATGAGACAAATTACTTGGGTTTTGACAATGGCGAGCAATACATTCCTATTGGTCAAAATTTGGCGTGGCAAAACACTAATCCTTATTTGGACTATAAAAGATGGCTCGAAAGCATGGGTGCAGCCAAGGCGAATTTCATGCGCCTGTGGTTGGCGGCTTGGGGTGTTGGCATCGAATGGAAAGTAGGAACCGGCGGCGGCTATGACGGTTTGAAAAAATACAAACAAAACAATGCTTGGTATATTGATTATATCATTGACAAATGCAAAGAGCAAGGCATTTACATGATGTTTTGTATCAATTATCATGGACAAGTATCCTCAACAGTCAATCCAAACTGGAATGAAAACCCATACAATGCAGCCAATGGCGGTCCGTGTGCCCAAACGTGGAACTTCTTTGACAACACCACGGCGAAGAACTTGCATAAAAATAGGCTCCGTTATATCGTTGCTCGTTGGAGTTATGCGACTAATATCCTGTCTTGGGAATTATTCAATGAAGTAAGTTACACCGACAACTATGCTTCCACATCCGTAAAAACTGCGGTGCGCGATTGGCACGTCGAAATGGCGCAATTTATTAAGCAAAAAGACCCCATGAAGCATTTAGTCACGACCAGTTTTGGCAACGAAGAAGACCCCGTTTTGTGGCAAAAACCAGAGATGGATTTTACCCAAAATCATGCTTATACCAATGCCACAAATATTGAAGGGGTTTTAGCTGAAATCAGCCGAAACAATGTCAAAAGCTACAATAAACCGACCTTAAATACCGAGTTTGGACTCAATCCAAGCAGTTCGTCATTGTCCACTATTGACCCCAATGGCATCCACATACACAATGCGTTGTGGGCGACAGCTTTGTCGGGTGCGATGGGTGCGGCAGGCACTTGGTGGTGGGACAGCTACATTGAGCCGCAAAATCTGTACTATCATTTCAGACCCCTCAGTAATTTTATTGCTACTGTGCAACTAAAAGCGGATAATTATAAAACAACAAAAGCCACTTCCACAGGAGGTAGTTCGGGCGGCGACTTGGCGATTGCACCCGGTAGTGGTTGGGCGGCGTCAACGAGTTCAAATTTTACGATTGATGCGACAGGTAGTATCAGCCCGAGTGTAACGCAATTAGGCGTTTATTTATATGGCTCAGTGTATAATACACAATACCGCAATCCACCGACATTCAATATAAACTATACCGTTTCAGGGCAATTTCAAGTAAAAACAGGCAATTCGACAGGCATTTCACCCAGTATTGCTATTTATTTAGACGGCAATCTTATCGTCAATAATACAACTGTTGGCATCAATCAAACTGTATCAATTAATGTGCCCGCAGGGCAACACACCATAAAAGTAGATAACTTAGGAAAAGACTGGATTACCATTTCTGCCTATCAATTCAAGGGGGTGGATGCAGCACTGTTCAATGTCTATGCCCTCAAATCTGCCGACAGTAAAAAAGCGGCGGGTTGGATTCACAACCCCAAATACAACTGGCAGGATGTGGGCACATCGGGTATGCCATCGGCTGTTTCAGGCGTGAGTGCGACGGTTGAAAATATGTTGAACGGTGGTTATGAAGTCAAATTTTACGATTGTGCAACGAGTAGTTTGTTATCAACTGTTTCACTGGCACAAGCGACAAATGGCAAATTGACTTTTGCCGTACCTGCCATAAATTGGGATTTAGCATTTTCAGTCACCCAAACAACAACTAAAACAGAAGAGATTGTGCCGTCTTTCTTGAAAACTTATCCTAATCCGATACGGCAAGGCGACATTTTAAGGCTCAATACTGAGGGGGTCTCTTTGGGCGATTATGACCTACAAATCATCGGTATCAATGGTCAAATTTTTAAAAACGACAAAGTGAATATTTTTGGACAATCATTAAATTTAACCACAGACAACTTGCCAAAAGGCTATTTCATTCTGAAAATAACGAATGGCGTAGAAGTGGCAGTTGGACGTTTTATTGTAAATTAATCGAAAAAAAAATCATATCACAATTTGATATTCAAAGCCAAACTAAAACCATTTTCCTCATCAAATTCCGTATGATTTGAGCGTTCTTTATGATTCCGCATATAAGCCACATCCAAAGCAATTTTAGGGTTTAACTGTTGCGAAATGCCAAATGAAGACCAGTTTTGGTCAAAATTGCCTTTCAATTTATGAGGAGGTGCATTAAAAAATACGTCGTTATAAGCTTGTAACCTTGTCTTGTTATTCAGTTGATATTGCAACATACCTCGAAAACGCAGCCTACCTATCGGCACATAATTAAGCGATTCTAACCAACGGGACTCGTAAACTACGCGCTCTTTTAGTGTCCATTTTTTTATATCTTGCTTGAATTCCAGACCCACGACCGCTTGCCAAATTTGATTAGGCTTGATATTAAAGTCCGATTCTTTACCTAAATTGGGTTGAGAATAATAGTATGTTATGGGATTTAAAAAAACTGTATAGTGTTTTTGCTTGAAATTGAACCAAATACGCGGCTCTTCCAATGCTTCGTGTGCAAAAGGATTCCAAAGCGATTGCCGAAAGTTGTTTTGCGAGCGATGTAAATACTCGAACTGAAAATCCCAGTTTTTACTGAGGGGTTTGGTTACGATAAGTCTCGCCCAAAATGTTGTATGCTGATAATGTTGCGCATGTATCAACTTAGGAAGACATACGAATAGACAGCAACAAACGAAGGTTTTAAAAACGGATGCTGAGTAGGCAGGCATTTTTTAAATATTGTTTAGATAATTATTGGTCTGCAAAGGTAGAACGAATTATTTTCTCCTTTGCCAAATGACTATTTTATGAGCCTTTTTTCAGCGTTCCAATCAAGGTCTCCCTCTTTTCAGGGCTGTTTTTGGTATTTTCAGAAATACTGTTCATAAACAAGATGGATACTTTATCCCCTTCAAAAATGCAAGTGAGTTTATCGCCATGAATAGCTTCAACAAATTTCAGATTTATTTGTAACGTATTGGTATTCAACCAAGTAGCCGTAGCGGCAATTTTAGAAGGCATATGTGTTCTACCTGCAACTGGGAAAAAGTTTTTGTTGCCATTTTTATTCACTTTCCATTGTTCCCAACCAAAACCTATTTTCTTAAAGCCGCCTGTGCCGTCGTTTATCCGGATAACACCTGCATCTTCGAACAAACCAAAGCCGATTTGAGTAACGCCAAAGCTGTTTTTCTCTACATTAAACCATTTGTCGCTATACTTTGCATGAAGCTGCGAGGTCGTCTTGCCTTTTGGAACAGGCAGCGAAAGGTCATTGATTTCTTTCTTTAACTGTGCTAAATCGGTTGGGTTTTCTACCAAAGATTCCTTAGACATAGCGGGTAAAATGGTTTGATAAGCCACCTCCATTGTTTTTTGTAAATTCCAACTTTCTGAGGTCATGACCAAAACGGCATCCTGTTCAGGCATGACCATACAAAATTGCCCATACGCACCGTCGCCTCTATAAAATCCAGGTTTGCACCGCCAAAACTGATAACCGTAGCCTTGCGACCAATCATTATCGCCCGCTTGCGAAGTGGTCTGCTTGCTTGTTGCTTCATTAATCCATGCTTCAGGCAGATGCTGTTTGTTCTGCCACTTGCCTTTTTGCAAGTAAAACTGTCCAAATTTGGCAATATCCTCTGTTTTTATTCGTAAACCATAGCCCGCAGTGTTCAAACCTTGTGGCGAAGTTTCCCAATCATAACCCGTTATGCCCAAAGGCTGAAACAAGCGTGGAGCTAAATAATCTTCCAATTTTTGACCTGTAACTTTATGTACAATTGCACCTAACATATAGGTTGCACCTGTATTGTAAAGGAAATGCGTACTTGGTTCATGCTTAACGTCTTGCGCCAAAAAGGTTTTAGTCCAAGTGTCTTTCGACTCACGCATCGGCGGCAAAGTGTCTGCACCATGCCCTGTATTCATTGTGAGCAAGTGTTTTATTTTCATCGCCTTCAAATTATCGCTCGGCGACTGAGGGGCATCATTTTTGAAAAAAGAAATGACCGAATCTTCCACCGTTATCTTTCCTTCTTTGACCAAAAAGCCAATAGCAGAACTCGTAAAACTCTTTGATAGAGAGTACAATGTATGTTTATAACTGGCATCAAACGGTTTCCACCAACCTTCTGCAACGACGTGACCATGCCGCACGAGCATAAAGCTGTGCCATTCTAAGCCCGACTCTTTAGCGGCTTTCAGAAAATCGAGTATCCCTTTTGACGAGACGCCTTGCGATTCAGGTGTTTTTCGAGAAAGGATGTTGTCAGATAAAAAGTTGAAATCTGAACCAAATACATCCAAATGAGGCATTAAACCGAAGCCAATTGTACTGATACTTGCGGTTTTGATAAAATCACGACGGTTGGTTTTCATTTTATTACATTAAAATTGTTTAAAATTAAGGAAATACTGAGGGGGGTGTTTCGATTATACCATTTCCAAATCAAGTAAGTTGAAATCAAAAAACAAGCAAAAGTGATAAAATAACTACCTAAAACTTGACCTGTGGAAGCTTGCTGATCAGCGACAGTGATGGAAAACAATGAATCGTTTAAGGTTGTCGAGTCCGCAATACCCATATTTTTGACAGAGAAAAAATGTCTTTGCGCCCAATTATTGCCCCAATGAATCCCTATCGGTAAAAACAGCGTACGTGACTGAGTGAAAGCCGTTGCAAAAAGAATATGCCCAAATGCTGTCGTAATTAAACCCAACATAAAAGGCCAATTACCCCAGGCATTGAGTGCGAACCAATGATAGACAATGAACAAAAAAGCAAAAATGAGATTGGCTTTTACCACACCGATTTGTTCATACACTTTTTTAAAACAATAGCCTCTGAATATAAATTCTTCAATCAAAACGGAGCCTAAAAGAAACCATAAACCATTGAAAAACAAGCCCCAATGGGTGTTTGTATTCCATTGAATAGATATGTCATTTTGCAACATTTGAAGTCCAAAAAATAGACAGAAATATAGAATACCTACACTTAAACCGATGGGTAAAAGATAGAATTGCTGTCTAACTAAACCCAATTCTGAAAGGTTTTTACCTTCCAAGCGATATAAAAACCAAATGGTAAGCAAGACAACACCTGCTTTGAGGTGGTTTGCCCAAGAAGTATGGACAACAGCACTCAAAAGAACAACTATCGCAAACAAAGCGATAAAAACAAGTGCCGTTGCCCATAAGGGTTTTGTAACAAGAAACTTTTTCATTTATACAAAAGGTGGCTTAACCAAAGATATTTTTATTCAAATAGTCATTTTTGAACTTGCCTTGTGGGTCGT
>JANMJN010000870.1:0-6451 GCA_031371355.1 Saprospiraceae bacterium | reverse complement strand
ATTTGGGATAGACTGTTTGGTACTTACATGGATTTAGAGCGCAGTAAATTGGTTTATGGCATTGATACCTACATGAATGAAACTGAAAACGCGCATATTCCACCGCTTTTGAAGATCCCTTTTCAAGAATATCGGAAGCCTGTGGGGTCTAAGTTTGAGGAGGATTAACCCCTCAATATTTTGAATAACAAACATGAGTCATCCCGAATTTTGTAACAACAAAATTCGGGATTCTTTTTGTCCAAAAACTAATAAATCCGTTAGGATTTACTAGTTTTTTATAACAAAATCCAACTGTTGTCAAATTCGGGATGTCTTATGTTTATATAAAATACTGAGGGGGGCTTTTTATTTAAAACAAAAAATATAATTTTGCCTTTTGTTTCTAAAAACAAAAGTTTGGAAAAAACTAAACAGAACGTCATGACGACTCAACAAAAAGCTTTCCGTTTTTTCTCCCTCATAAAAGAATCCTTAAATGGCGAGCAACAAGACTACACGCAGGGCAGCATCCGCAAAGCGGTCTTTCTATTGGCGGTGCCGATGATACTGGAGTTGAGTCTCGAAAGCGTTTTTGCCGTTGTGGACATGTTTTTTGTCGGTAAATTGGGGCAAAATGCCATTGCAACCGTCGGATTAACGGAGTCGGTTATCACCATCGTTTATTCGATTGCCATTGGTTTGAGTACGGCAGCCACAGCTATTGTCGCTCGACGCATTGGTGAGAAGAACCCTGAAGCAGCCGCACATGCGGGCGCGCAATCCCTTGTCATTGTTATCCTTGTCACAGCTATATTAAGCGTTTTAGGTGTTGTATTTGCCAGTGATGTTTTATCATTCATGGGTGCAAGCCCCGATGTTATTGCCGAAGGAGCGATTTTCACACGTATTATGCTCGGTGGAAGTGGTGCGATTATGCTGCTGTTTCTCATCAATGGTATTTTCAGAGGCGCCGGTGATGCAACGATGGCGATGCACAGCCTTTGGATTGCCAGCCTCATAAACATCATTTTATGTCCTATTTTCATTCACTTTTGGGGTCTGAAAGGCGCCGCCATTGCGACAGTGATTGGTCGGAGCTCGGGAGTCTTGTATCAATGTTATCATCTGGTCAAGGGCAGTGGCATGCTGACGTTTCAAACGCGACATTTTAAGATAGATGTGCCTCTCATCAAATCCATTGTGCATATTGCTTGGCCCGCTACGTTTCAATTCATCATTGCGAGTGGTAGTTGGATTATATTGGCGCGTTTGGTGGCTGAAACGGGTGGCACAACGGCTTCGGCAGGTTATCAAGTTGCCATTCGCAACGTGGTGTTTTTCATACTGCCTGCTTGGGGATTGAGCAATGCGGCAGCGACTTTGGTTGGACAGAACCTCGGTGCAAAACAACTTCACCGCGCCGAACAAAGCGTTTTGATTGCTGCAAAATACAATGCTATTTTTATGGGTTTGGTTATGGTCTTATTCGTCTTTTTTTCAAATCCCATCATTCGCCTTTTCTCACAGGATGAAGCGGTTGTTCAATATGGTGCGTTGGCACTGCAAATCATGGGTTCGGGCTATATCTTTTATGGCATCGGCATGGTAATGGCGCAAGCCTTGAACGGTGCGGGCGATACGCGCACGCCTACGGTTATCAATTTTGTCGGTTTTTGGCTCTTTCAAGTGCCTTTTGCATACTTTTTGGCAAAAGGATTAGGTTGGAACGCCACAGGTGCATTCATTGCCGTCCCAGTTGCGGAATCGTTGATCGCTTTGATATCTTGGTATTATTTCAAAAAAGGAAAGTGGAAGGACATAAAGGTGTAATTTACTGAGGGGGTGCTTTGTCGTTTATAGAATTATGAAATCTTTAAAAATTTCATAATCCTGATGCGTTCAGCAGTTAAAAGTTAGACACGTTTTTTAATCGCTCTATTTTCTTTTTCAACAATTTCTTTTCTGCTTCTGAATGGGTCAGATTTATCGCTTTTTCAAATTGAATAATGGCTTTTTCTTTATCTGTTTGCGCATATATCTCGCCGACTAAACTGTAATAGAGATAATGCTTTTGCCAATCTTTTAGAAAAGGAGATTGATGCAATTCCATTAAAGTTTCCTCTGGTTTTTTTATTTTATAAACAACGGTCATTCGGTTTAAAGCCACCACTGCTGTCGGGTGTATTTGAACAAGTAGATCGTAATACGCCAATATTTGATGCCAGTTTGTTTGTTCGAATGTTCCCGCCACAAAATGTTCGTAGGCAATAGCGGCTTCAATATGATAGGTACTCACTTTATCGCCAAAAGCAGCTTTATTCATGTAAAAATGCCCTTCTTCTATTAATTGTTCATGCCATTTGCTTCTGTCCTGTTGTGCCAACAAAATAATCTCACCTTGTGGCGTTATCCTGCTGTCTATTCGGGAAGCATGAAAACACATCAACGCCATCGCCGCATATACTTCTGGCAGTTGCGTCTGCGGATTGTCGCACAACAATTTGCATAAATACATGGCTTGTTCCAACAAATCTTTTCGAATCAATTCGTCAGAATGTGTCGAGTTATAGCCTTCATTAAAGATGAGGTAAATGGCGACCAATACTGCCTCTGTTCTATCCTTTAATTGAGTGGCTACTGGAAATTCAGGTTTTAACTTCCTGATTCTAAAAAACTCTTTGGTGCGATAGAGCCGTTTTGAAATGGTATCTTCAGAAGTCAGAAAAGCTTTGGCGATTTCAGCCGTTGAGAAACCACACAGCGTTTTGAGGATCAAAGTGATTTGATTTTCGGAAGTGATGTCTTCATGACAACAGGCAAACATCATGCGCAATAAATCGTCTTGAATGTCCTCTTCTTGCCACAATTTATTCAGCTGCGTTGCCAAAGTATATTCCGATTGCAAGAGTTTTCTGTCAGGGTCAGAAAAATCAACGAGCTTTGAAAACTTATTTTTTCGAATAACATCAATCGCTTTGTTTTTGGCAACACGCATCAGCCATGCCGAAGGATTGTCGGGCAATCCTTTAAGCGACCATACTTGAATGGCTTTGAGAAACGTTTCTTGCACCACGTCTTCTGACAATTCAAGGTTTTCTGTCCCAAAGACTTTTGTTAATACAGAGACCATCTTTCCCGATTCGCGGCGGAAAAGATGGTCGGTGAGTTGATTGATATGCGTTGATTGATATGCCAATTTTAAAGACTCGTTTTCTCTCTGGTTAAATTTTCTCAAACGATATTTACAAATATGAAACCCTTTTCTAGCGCCATGCGCTTAAAATACCTGCGGCAACTGCCATGCGAGCAAACCAATAGCCGACATGAACAATAACCCAATTCCAACCTCTTTTTTCAAAGATTGCAGGACCTGAGAAAACAGGTAACATCACCATAATACTCAAGGCTAAAGCATGACCCAAACCATGTTGGAAAGTAACAAAACTGTGTCCATCAGCGGCTACTTGCTGACCAGGACCCGTTACATTGCCTGCAAGCCAAAATGTAAAAACGATTGTCATCAAAATGGTGATACCATAAGACAGACCCACATTCTCGGGATTCATTTCTTTAAGATCAATGTTGTTTGCTTTTGCCCACATTTTACCCATTACTGAGGGGTGGAACCAAAGAAAACCAACGACCATTTGAGCAACGACAGCAACTGCGAAAGCCGCCCAATTAATATGCATTTCTTCCATTTTTATTATTGTTTAAAGTTGTGAATTAATGAACCAAATCTAATCAATTATTTATTTCTAAAATTGATTTTAGCTTTTTTTTAATCTTTTCGATGGGCTTTTATGTTCGGAGTGCTTTAAAAGCACTCCGAACATGGTGTCGGAAACCAACTAATATTCTGAACAAAAAAAGTGTTAACGATTACATTTTCATCTCTTGAACTTCTCTTACCTCAACGCTACCATTCTCAAACGCTAAGATAGGGCAGCCTTTAGCAATAGCCACTGCTTCATCGTAGGTGTCGGCTTTGCACATTAAATAACCGCCAACCATTTCTTTTCCTTCCATAAAAGGACCATCTGTGACGACTTTCTTAGTGCCTTCTATATGTTTTCCCGTTGAATCTAACGGTTGTGCGCCCACAAATTTTCCTTGTTGAGTCAGTCCACCCATCCATTCCATCCATTTTTGCATGTACGCCTGCCATTCGTCAGGTGATTGTTGTAGCGTTCTTGCGTCTCCGCCTCTGAATAATAATAAATACTCTTTCATTGCTTTTAATTGTTTTTAAATAAACATGAATCTTTTCTCTTGACAATCAAATTTCTATTAAAAATACTGAGGGGGTCAAATCCTCTCAACGTGTTAAGAATACTTCATCCCTTCCAATCCAAAAAACCTTCTTGAAATACCCAACTGACCAATCGTATAGGCTTCGTGGTGAATAAGGAACGCAATAAAATCGCCGATCGTGTCGCCCGTTGGGACAGGGCGGGGCATTTTATTTTCCAATGCGGCTTCATTTAAAGACGATAAGGCAACAACCATTTTTTCGGAGAGGTCTTTCCAATCCTTTGTTAGTTCTGCCATCGAAGGGTATTTTGCTGCTTTATCAAGCCCTTTCCCATTTTCAAACAGCGCAGGAAAAGGCTCTTTGACATTTAAACCCAATACATTTGCCAGCATGAAACGGGTTGAAACGATGTGACCTGTTAGCCAAGCAGCGTGGTTGGTGTTCTCGTTCATTTGTGTTTGAGCATCTGAATCGGTAACGCCAACAGTGACATTGTTGAACAATCTTGTTTGAAGATTGAATTGACTGATAAGGTGTTTGATTGAATTTGTCATGATTTTTTATTTTTATTGATTATTGAAATTATACGCCCATGACGAACGAGGAAAAAAAACTTGGACAGAGATTTACGTTCTTTTTTTAAAAACCTTAATTTTAGTTGATATTTTGCTGTTTCTTTCAAAATACTGAGGGGTGTTCAGAAAAAGGCTTATTTTGTCCTTAAATTGTTAAAAAATGAACAACCTATTACTACCGTATCTTGATGCTGTTCTTTTTTGGGATGTCAAAAAAGATGAACTGCAAGAAGACAAAAATGCTGCTTATATTATTAGGCGTGTTTTTGAACTCGGTGATATTGAAGAAATTATCTTAACTCATGCGTTCTATGGCACAGACCGTTGCCGTGAAGCTTTATTAACGGCTGATTATCTCAGAGAAGCCGCTATTGTTCAAGGTATGGCTTTTTTAAATATTCCTCAACGCACATTATTTAAGTCTTTTGATAAAAAACAATATCATGCGCTATGACAAAACTTAACTATGAAACGATTAGCCCGTCCATGCACGAAGTTCTGCTTAAAATGATGGATATTCCTGAACTTTCCTCTTTCCGTTTGGTCGGTGGAACGGCACTCTCACTACAATTAGGTCACAGAGAATCCATTGATATTGACCTTTTTACAGATAAAAATATAGATTTTACGCTCATTTCTATTCAAATCAAAGATATTTTTTCAAAGCCGCGTTTACTATCAGTAAGTGCTAATGGTCAAACATGGAACGTTGAGGGTGTCAAAGTAGATATTTACGATTGGCATGTTCCATTTTTACAAGACCCCTTAATTGTAGATAATATCCGAATGGCAAGTATCGAAGAAATTGCGACTTATAAGTTTGAAGCATTGACAGGGCGAAGAAGTGAAAAAGATTTTATAGATATTGCTGAAATACTCAAACATAAAGCCTTTAAAGATTTGCTAAAAGTTTTTAGACAACGTTATCCATTCATACAAACAGGTGCTTTTATGCCCTATCTGCTATCGCCACATCTTTTTGAACGCGATGAAACAATAATTCGCCATACGCTCGAAACTTTTGATCTCGCTGCTGAACGTATTCAAGTGGCTATTCAAAATTTTGAAAAAGAGGAGGTAGAAGCTACTCAACAAAAGAATAATGACCGTGACGCTCGCCTCGCCGAACTTCTAAAGCGCAAAAAGAAGTAAAATACTGAGGGGGGTGTTTTTAAAGTTTTGACTAAACGTCTTTAAAATGAGCTACAAAAAGCATTTTCAAAAGATACTCACTAAACACTTTCCGCAAAAAGTGCAAACGTTACAAACCCAAATTGACACAGCGTTTGAGGTTATTCAAAAAGACATTGGTTTTTCCATAAAACCAGAGAACCCAATGGATAAGCGGATGCAAATTGCAGGATATTTTTTAGCAACGATAAAGGTTTTGGACAATGAACAACTCAATTATGACGACATTAGAAATATCGTTATTGAAATTGCCCATGAATATGTGAGACCTAAAAACAGAATACAAGCATTTCTTAAAACACTGCCTGTAAAATTGATGGGAACAATGTTTTCTGACATGCTTTTGAATTATCTGAAAAAGAAAGTCGCTAAAAAAGGACATCCCGACGGTTTCCGTGTCAATATATTGACCGATAAAGCAGAAACATTGGGCTTTGGTTATGGCTTT
>JANMJN010000814.1:0-5254 GCA_031371355.1 Saprospiraceae bacterium | reverse complement strand
TAAAAATTGTCAGTGAATAACCTTTTTCAAATTGTTTATTAATGAAGCATTTGGGAAAACCGTTTCCCTGCGGTATTCAAGACGACTATTTAGAGTCTCAATACGCAAATAAAAAGATAAAGAGATGTACGGAAAGGAAAGAAAAATTTAGTCGGTAAGATTGTTTTGAAGGCGTTGGCAGAAAAATTGTGTGCGACAAAAGAAGTCTGCGTGTAAGAGGCTGTTCCCGAAGAAAGCTTTTTTCTTTCAGAATCATTCGAATCATCTTCATACAAGTCTTCCAGACAATCGTCAAAAAACACGTTTTCAGTACTTAATTGACCATAATCAATGTCCTTTTGCGTTGTTTTGAAACCCAATTCAAGTATCACATCTTGGGCACAATGCGACTTTGGTAAAAATATTGCCCATGCAATCGTAAGACAGATTAATATTTTCTTCATAACGCCGCAAATATACACATGGAATCAATAGCAAAATACTTTTATGAAAAGGTTTTTCTCAAATTGCCTTATGGGTCTTGATATCAGCGCTTTTATTTGGCTTCTACAATGTTAGTCTCCGTTCTGTGTTTTGGAAAGGCATGAAGAAAATATTTTGTACCGGATTATGATATAGCCATGTGGCGGCGCATGCTAAAATCACTGAAATACCTTTCCGAAAGTTTTTATCCATTAGTAATATGAAATAAATAAAGTAGCCGTTTGTGCATTTGTGTTCTTACTCTTATCACATAGTTACATAAGGGTTTTACATAGATTCGCATAGTTTTTTTATTATTCTATAAGAATCTATGTTAAAACCTTTATGTAACTATGTGATAAAACGGCTATCTTGTTTATTCTACGTACCTTAAAGGTCGGAATACTCAGCAGGATACATAAAATAACTGGTATTCTTTAGCATATTGTTGAGATATTGTGGGTCTGCTTTTAGTTTTGTCCATTCAGGTGAAGACCCAAACGCTTTCCAATGTTCATCTCTTGAAGCTTTGTTTTCAAATGTCGTCATGTACATCAGATTGGGCATGTGGCTACCCGAAATGACTTGTCCGTAAAACACTGCATTAAAACCCAGTCTTGTGAATAATTTTACTTCGCCTCCCGCATTAAACATTTTCACCTTGTTTTGATGTATTTTCTCGGTATGCCCTTCATAACTGCGCAATTCGTAAACCCTTTCGCTTTTAGGTCCCTTTAATTTGGGCAGAATAAGCATCGGTGCATCCGGAAATGCCCGCAAAACGATGGTTTCAAAGCGTGCGTAAGGTGGATTTTTATAGTCCGCATCAATATATTCTTTCCCAGCTTTCTGATAAGCCGCATCTGCATTGAGTTTTACGGGAATGACCAACAATTGGTCTAAGTTTTTGATGGGTGTTAATACATAAATCAATTTACCAAAAGCTGCCGTATCTGTTGCAACGGGTTTGAACACGCCAATCGTCTTTATACCCATTCTGTGCATCGCAGGAATGTATGCATCTTTAAGATACTGCTCAACGCGCATTTCCTGTTCTTTGCTATTGACTGTATAAATTTTGATTTGATAAAATTCTCTTTCAGGTGGGTTTGCAAAAGCATTCAAACCGATCAAGAGAAAAAGAAACGTCTTTAAAAATAATGATTTTGTCATTGTTTAGTATTTAAAATTTGAAATTGATGACTTATTATGATATTAACGATGGCGTTTACAGCCACCTTTAAAGGTCTATTTAAAACGGTATTCCTACACTTGTTTTTCGACGAACATAGATATTTCCACCCAATGCGTCACATAAGATATCATCTTGTTTGTCTTAGTAACATGAAATAAATAAAGTAGCCGTTTGTGTATTTGTGTTCTTACTCTTATCACATAGTTACACAAGGGTTTTCACATAGATTCGCATAGTTTTTTTATTTTTCTATAAGAATCTATGTTAAAACCCTTATGTAACTATGTGATAAAAACGGCTATTTTGCTTATTCTGCGTTCCTTAATAACAAAACATGAGACATCCCTATTCTTTTGGGAAGGGGGTACTTTTGTTTCAGTTTCTCACGTCAGAGACGTGTAGGTTAATATATAATGTATCGTGTTTGTCCAAAGGACTCCTTCGGAGAAGACACTCACAAGCTATAGTCTTTATGCCAGCTGGCAAAAAGTAATTTTTTTTGACTTTTTCTGGCAAATATATTTGGCGTTATAAAGATTTGTCTTGATATTCGCACTATCACTTTAATACAAATAAACCTGCCAATAAATCTATAAAGAAGTGCGGTCGTAAGAAGAGAAGCCGCAACGTATTAGACCTACCTTTGAGAAGCTTACGTATTTGAACATCATTTATTAATCAAATTGAAAAACAAAAATGAACAATCAACCTGTTCGTAAGCGGTTCACTATTCTTCATTCCAACGACATTCACGGCGATTTTCAGGCAGAGGTCAAAGATGGAAAACCTGGCAAAATGGTGGGAGGTCTTTCCTTGCTTTCTGGCTATATCAACAAAGTGCGTGATGAAGAAAAAAACGTCATCTATCTCATTGCCGGGGACATGGTATGCGGCTCAATGATAGATACAGAGTACAAAGGGGCTTCCACTATGGAACTCATGAATTACCTATCGCCAGATGCGGCAACCATCGGCAACCATGAACTGGATTATGGTCTGTACCATCTGCTGTTCCTGGAAAAAATGGCTAACTTCCCCATCATCGTGTCAAACCTGTATATGAAGAATTTTCATAAACGTTTGATGCGACCTTACATCATCCTAAATATTGATGGATTTGATATCCTTATCATTGGCATCATCACGCAGGAAATTATGTCGAACCTGAAAATGGATGCCGATATCGGCAGCTTTCTTTCTCTCGAAGATGCGAGCGCAGAAGTGGGTCGTATTTGCGATACTTATAAAGATGATGATATTGACCTGACCATCCTGCTCACCCATATCGGTTTTGAGGCAGACAAAGAATTGGCAGCCATGCTCGACCCTGCATGGGGCGTGGATATGATGATAGGCGGGCATTCGCACACCATTTTAGAAAAGCCTGAGGTCATCAACAACATCCTCATTACCCAAGCGGGCGTTGGCACCGACCAGATAGGGCGGTTCGACATTGTCGTGGACGACGATACCAACAGCATCGTTGAATGGAAATGGCAGTTGTTGCCTGTGGATGAAACCCTCTCGGCACCCGATGATAAATTGCAGGACTATATCAATTCCTTTCAGACCGTGGTGGATAGAAAGTACAATACCATTATTTGCCGCTTCGCCAAAAAATTGACCCACCACGCCCGTAACGAAGAAACAGCATTGGGCAATCTCTTTGCAGATATTCTGGCTCAATCAGCCAAGGCGGATATTGCCCTCTTGGGTAGTGGTGCCATTCGAGGTGAAGAGTTGGGCGAATTGGTAACCTTGGGCGATTTTAAAAAGATTTTCCCTTATTCAGGGTCCTTGCACAAAGTCACCATCACGGGGGCTCGCCTAAAAAAGATGTTCGGCTTTTTCCTTGCGCCCGAAAACAGAGGATGGTCTATTTTCCAAACCAACAAAGGCTGCAAAGTGGTCTATAAGGATGGCGAGGGCATCACTCATTTGAGTTTCAACGGGAAACCTCTGGACGATTCCGCCAGCTATACCCTTTGTTTGGCAGAATACCATTACAATGATCCGGAAACAAACTTTGGCATCAGCAAAGACGACCTGATAGAAGGAGGGACTTTAGCGGTCGCCACCTCTTTTGTGGAAGTGGTGGAGGAATATTTAAGGAACAACCAGAATTTAGACAGCCATGTCGAGGGAAGGATAGTCATAGAAACTGCTTGATGCCGCCGACACTTAAACTACAATAGTATTCCTGTTTCAATTACAATCAAATACACCCATCTTTCCCTGTTGTTGATGTCATTACAGTTGAAGAATTTCGAAAAATCTTGAATGAACAATTAGGATTTTTTTTGTTGTGATACTGAGGGGGTGATATGCTTTACGGTATTCATGTTGATTTATTTTTTGAACACTTTTGTTTATTGACTCTTAATTTTGGAAAGGCTTACGAACGACATACTTTGTGCCAGTGGTTTGTTCTCAACAAATGAGCAACAACCGGCTGGTTTTTTCCTTTGGCGCACGGTGAATACAAGGACGCACTTTACTTTCAGGATGATCAATCGCCAACCGCCATAAGTGACCCAGACCTAAGCTGATAGGAAGAGCATTAGGTTTAGCTTGGTAATGTAAATCAAAGAAATTTCGCATTAAAAATGCTTCAAAACCTTCATCTTCTCCTTCATCTTCTCCTTCATCTTGTCCTTCATATAGTTTTTTGAGTTTATCCCGTATTTCGGGAATCCGTATTTTTTGAATCGCTTCTGAATTGGGCAAAATTTCACTCGGTTCGCCGGAGTAAGTACATAAAAAGGTATCAGTGGGTATAGGAGACCGATCGACATGAAAAGAATAAACATCAGTTGGGAAAAACGGGTAGGCATCGTCTCTGTCATAGCACTTGATCACATTAAGGACTGGCGCTGCACCATGAGCGGTCAATAGCTTCAAGTCATTTAAAAGAATGTCACGAGCCATTTGCCCCTTTTCACTCAATTGAAGTTCACGAAGCGCCTCTTCATCCAATACCGTTATATCTTCGTTCCCTTCTACCTTTTTAACAATTTCAGCGAAATCACCTATTAGTTTACGCGTCCAACAAATCGCATTTATTTCTCCATGAAAAGGCGTTGAAACAAGGTCTCGAAAATTCGTGACACGTTGAATTTGATATTGAGCTTGAGATAAATCTATCATCTGTTTTGCTTTTTTACTGAGGGGGGTACGAAATCCCGATTCTTTCGGGAAGGGGGTGCTTTTGTTTCTCTTTCTCACGTCAGAGACCATAGCCGTGCGCAATAATATGTTTCATGTCTGTCCAAAGGACTCCTTCGGAGAAGACTCTCACAAGCGACATGCTTTGTGCCAGCGGGTTTATTCTCTTTTTATTTGAATATTGTAATAAACTTACCCTTGCAACGCCTCCCGCAAAACCTGTTGCAACAACTGCTCATTCTCTCGCGCACTCGTTTGTATGCTCGTTTCTAAGGCAGCGCAAACTTCCATTAGGCTTTCTACTTTTTCTACGATGCGGTGTTGAATACTGAGGGGGGGTAATGGAATTTGAAAGTTTAGAATTTTTTGAGCATTAATATTAGTTTGCGCCGTAGTTGTAGTATTAAGTCCCATTAATGTCTGCCAACTTGG
>JANMJN010000737.1:0-3457 GCA_031371355.1 Saprospiraceae bacterium | reverse complement strand
TTTTGGGGACCAACTTTGTTTATCAATAAAGGCGATACTGTCCGCATGAATGTCAAAAATTCGTTGAATGATTCTACGACTTTGCATTGGCACGGTATGCACTTACCCGCCGTTATGGATGGCGGACCGCATCAAGTGATTCCTCCCGGTACTTTGTGGCAGCCTTTCTGGAAAGTGGCAAATAATGCAGGAACTTATTGGTATCATCCGCATTTACACGAAATGACGATGGAACAAATCACAAAAGGCATTGGCGGTTTGATTATCGTGAGAGACCCTATCGAATCGGCTCTGAAACTGCCACGTAAATATGGCGTGGATGACATCCCTTTGGTGTTAACGGATAGAAGTTTTACCAATAATCAGTTCAAAGTCGTGCCTTATGGCGACAGTATGGTTGTCAATGGTACTTTACGACCACAGACAAATCTGCCCGCACAAGTCGTTCGGTTTAGGATTTTGGATGCCGCCATTGAACGGTCCTACAATATTGGGTTCAGTGACAACCGTACTTTTTACGTCATAACATCAGACGGTGGCTTGTTAAATGTGCCTGTTCCTTTGACGCGTTATTTGTTGCACGCAGGGGAACGGATTGAGATTTTGGTGGATTTAACGGGCATGTCTGGTCAATCATTGAATATGATAGCTTATAATTCTACTTTAGCCAACAATGTGGCAGGTGGCGAAAACTTCGTAACGGGTCCATTTGGCAACGCTTTGGGTAAAAAAGATTTTACTATTTTGAATATCAATGTTGTGGCACAAACGGCTGCACCAATAACGGCTATTCCGACAACTTTGACAACAAATACACTTTTAAATGTGGCTAATGCCAATATCACACGGGTTTTGACTATGTCCGATAGTGCGGGTGTTAGAAATCCTGTCATTTTAGGACCCAATGCATTTATCATTAACCGTAAGTTGTTTAATATTAATTATAATGAATACAATGTACCGTTGAATAACACAGAAATTTGGGAGATACAAAGTACTTCTGTCTTCGGGCATCCGTTCCATATCCACGATGTTGAGTTCAATATTTTGTCTATCAATGGTGCCGCACCGCCAGCCGCGCAAGCGGGTTGGAAAGATGTGGTTTTTATTCCAAGCCGCCAAACGGTACGTTTTATTGCTAAATTCGATGATTTTGCGGACAAATTGCACCCTTTTATGTACCACTGCCATATTTCGTTGCATGAAGATGAAGGGATGATGGGGCAATTTATTGTCACAAGCACGACACCGACAAGTGATATTAAAAATGACGCAACGGATTTTACCATTTATCCCAATCCCGTCAACAATCGGCTTTATGTTAAATTTGCTAACGCCAATGCCGATGTGTATTATGTCAAAATCATCAATTCAGTCGGACGCACCATGTATATGTTGCCACGCCCTGAATTAGAAAAAGGCATTGACATCAGCCATTTTGCATCGGCTATTTATTTTATGCAATTGACAGACGATAAAACAAAGCAAGTAGTGACGCAGAAGTTTGTTAAAAATTAAACTTTCAGATGGGGGAATTTTCAAAATTCCCTCATCTATCCCCCCCCTCAGTATAAGTCCACTTATTTCAATCAATAACCATTTTTATCAACAATTAATGATGAAAAAGCTCATTTTAGCTGCTTTTGCAATAGGCATAACAAGTTCTAACATTTTTGCACAGTTCCCACCTGTTGTCACCGCTTGGATTCGGAATACAACAAATGCAACGGGATATTCGGGTTTACCTGCCAATGTTCAAAGCGTTTATTACACTTCGACCGATGTTTATGTGAGTGCAACCGGTATTCCTTCTTACACGATTGGACCTTGGAACAATCCAAATGTAGCAACTCAACAAACGTACAAAGCGAAGTTTACAAGAACACCAACTGCCTCTGGCACGACTTACACAGGTTTGGGGGCAATTGGTTTATGGACTGACGGCACAGCTATTTACAATCAAAAAGATGGGCAATATTGGAACAATACGACGGGAGCTTTTGTGAATGGCACAACAAATAATGGTTGGAACAGAAATGCTTTGTATTTTGAAGGCGGTAGTTTTGACAATTGCTTAGGACATGCAGGACCCAACGGCGGCTACCACAACCACGTCAACCCGCAATGTTTGTACGATAAAACTGCCAGCACTGCCCATTCCCCGATTATTGGTTATGCTTTCGATGGTTATCCTATTTATGGACCTTATGGTTATGCCAATACAACTGGCGGCGGCGGCATTAAAAGAATGGTAAGTAGCTACGCCTTATCAAATGCCGGATCGCGGACAAATGGACCTTCTTTTGCAACTGTGAGTGGCGGTAAAACCTGTGTTTTAGGTTCCATGTGCGAAGACTATGTTTACACAGGAGGTTCTGGCGATTTAGATGCCCGCAATGGGCGCACTTGCATTACGCCCGAATACCCAAGTGGAACGTATGCGTATTTTTTAACGCTTGATGCCAATCTTGACCCTGCTTATCCGTTTATTGTAGGACCAACTTATAATGGTATCACCACAACAGGTACGAACCAAACGATTCCTGCAAATGCGACTTTATATACAGGCTCGAGTCTTCCAGTTGAGCTTTTTGGGTTTACCGTACAATTGAAAGATAAAAACAATGCTTTGGTTAATTGGAAAGTAGGCACAGAAGTCAACGTTTCGGAATATCAATTAGAGCGCAGCATTGATACAAAAACCTTTGAATTGGTGGACATAATCAAAGCCGAAAAGAAAACTTATTACCAATTTACGGATAAAAACTTGAACAGTGGCAATTATTATTATCGCCTAAAAACGGTGGACAACGATGGCACTTTTCAATATTCGCCGATTACGAGTTTAGCGATAAAAAATGGGCAATCTTTACTCGTCCACAACAACCCAGCACAAGATGTTTTGGTCGTTCAATCCGACGATGCACTCGTTGAAAGAACTATTGGTTTGTACAATTTAGAAGGCAAATTAATCCAACAAAAAACAGTGGAGCAAGGCATTACTATGGTTGCTTTTGATGTTCAGATGTTTTATGCAGGCACTTATATTGTGCGTATTTCTAACGGGCAGGATGTTAAAACGGCAAAATTTGTTATTGCCCATTAATGTAGGCTTCAGCCTGTATCAAATGTTTTATGTGGCTGCTTCAGCCGTTTTCAACGAATGAAACAGCCACATAAACGTCGCCATTTATGTCTTAAATCCAACACTACCATGACCGCAACCGCTCAATTAGTTTGTTCAACGCCAACAGATGGCAATGCGGCAAACAAGGCAACAACGATTTCTATCAATCAAGCAACTGCCCCTACCCTATTCGCCAAAGTGCATCCGACGCCATAGATTCAAGTCGTCATTCAAAAGATTTGCTTTTTGAGGTTAATTTTTTACCGAGAGATATACCGTTATATCGCCTTCAAACCAAGAACGACGATACTTGCCGATTAAATTTGTGAA
>JANMJN010000735.1:0-8610 GCA_031371355.1 Saprospiraceae bacterium | reverse complement strand
AATGTGAATGAAAAGGCAATTGCTAATGATTTTTGAAGATTTCTCATTATTTAAATGGATTTGCAAGTACGTTAAGAATTGTGTTTTATGCCTATTTGTTATCTAATGCTTCAAATTTATAGGGATATTATTTTACCCTGTGTGCCAAAATTGAATTATTGTGACGTTAAATACTGTTAAGAACCGTTAAGGGAATTTTAAAGGAATGGACAGTTGAGAAAACAATGTTTAACTTGGCTTTTAATTTCATAGTTAATAATGTCAAAAACAATGCCTTTTATTAAACTATTGATAATCAATTCTTTAAAACAAATAAGATTAACAAATGAAGAAATCAATTCACCTTTTTTGTGTTCTTACACTTATTGTCTTCTTATCTTCTTGTAGTCGTGAATTACGTCCATTCACCTCAAATATCCTTCAAGAAGGGCGTTGGAGTGACACTGATCTCGGTAAGATTCAGTTCTACTTATCTGACGATATTATTATTCGCCGTAACTTAACGGAGGGGGCAAACGAAATTTCTTCTGGCGGTGCTATTAAAATAGTAAAAGGGGAAAAAGTAGAAGAAGTCAGAATCCATCGTGGAACACCGGGCGTTTTTCTATTTAAAGCCAATGACGACCATTTTGCCATAGGCTTTGATGCTGCCAATGACAAACGTTACTTGATGTTTGGACCCAATCCTAAACGACAAGGCTCTTATGTACTTTTAGCATCGGAATGGAAGAACAGGTTAGGTAAGGTTCGTTACGACAACCGTTTCTTTTTTGCAGACGAGCCAAGTGCAATGGCTTCACTTTTGGTTGATTTGCGTAAAATCAGAAAAGTAGAAATTAATTCAAAAACAGAACGTGGAAGACGCGTTGAATCTGTTGAATAAATCATGTTTTAAGTTCTCTCCTTGCTTTTTCTGCTTGTGTTTTAAACTTATTGTTCTTCTTTTAGGTTTAAAACCTAATTTAAGACGAACAATCAATCAAAATAAAGTGGATTTTAAAATCAGTATCAACACTCTTTTTCCCTTTTTGACCCTATTGCAAGGCTGGCTCTTTGCTGCGCTGCTGATACTGAGGGGGCGACGTGAGGAGCGTTATTCAGACCTATGGCTTGCTTTTTTGTTGTTTTTGCAAGGTTTAATGGTCATTCCTTTTCTTTTAGGATGGTTGGGTATTAATTTTCTATGGGAAAAATTGACCTTTCTGCCTTGGGACGGTTTCGGTTGGGCTGCTATTCCGACAGCGTATTTGTTTCTCAAAAGCCTGACGAATGACGAATGGCGTTTTACTTGGCAGCGCGAGGGGCATCATTTCATACCTTATGGCATTATTTTTATCTACCATTTCCTCATAGGTGGCTATGGTTTATGGCATAGAGAATTTGTCTTGCGTTGGTGGCATGATATTGAACATCAGTATTTTATACATGATGTACTTTTGATAGCGAGTTATGTTCAGACTTTTTTTTATTATTTTTTAGCTTGGCAACTTTATAAAAAATATCAATTGTGGACGGCTACTCAGTTTTCAGACCTCGATAAGGTAAGTTATAGATGGTTTCGCAATTTTTTAATATTAAACGTTCTCGTCACCAGTGCGGATCTTCTGAATAACATTTATTTATATTTTGTTTTGTTTAGTTACGACCGAATGTGGCTCTCGTATGGTGCGGGAATGTTTTTGACTTATTATTTAAGTATTTCTGGTTTCGCCCAAGCACGGGTGCGTGGTGTTCATTTTATGTCTCAAAACGAAGATATTTTACTTGAAAAAGAGGCTCTTAAAGCTCAAAATACTGAGGGGGGCTTTATGGATAAAAATCTAACCACGTCGCCAAAAAGTGGTTTGGCTGATGACGAATTAGCCGCTTGGAAAGCAAAAATCATAAGGCTTATGGACACGAAGCAGCCTTATTTACAACCCGATTTGACACTTTCAGATTTAGCTAACTTATTGAAAACCAATACTTCTATCATTTCGCAAGTTATCAATACAGGTTTTAATAAAAACTTCAATGACTTTATAAATAGTTATCGTATAGAGGCTTACTTACAAAAAATTGCGACCCCTCAGTATAAGCACCTTACCTTACTTGCCATTGCCTTTGAGTGCGGCTTCAATTCTAAAACGACTTTCAATCGCGCTTTCAAGAAAATGACAGGCAAAGCACCCAGCGATTTCTAAAATAGGATTCAAATTATCATTTGAGACGTTTCAAATCATCATTCGGGGCGATAGGGCTTACCGAACGACTCACCTTTGCATCATGGTTTTTGAAAAACCAGTCCATAAAATATTATTATTTAAAATTCTAAGTCTAAATTAAAATGAAAAATGTACGCATCATTTTGGCATTAATGCTTTATTATTCTACTTTCTCAATTGGGCAAAACAGTGCCTTGATACCTGTCATTGAAGATTTCGCCTTTATGCAAGGTAATTGGACAGGCATACTTGAATACACAGATTATCAAGACGACAAGACAAGAGTTCTGTTGAAAACGACCATTAATTACATGATTTTGGATAAAAAAATATTCACACAAACAACTTACTTAGAACCAAATGGGGTTCCTGTTTATAGCAAAGGACAGATTTCAATCAATGGGACGGGCAATAAAATCAACTTCAACGATGAATCTTTTACTCTTTCTGAAAAAACCTTGGGTCGCCTTGTGTTTATGAGAGAAGGGGAGGACAATGATAAAAAATCACATATCAGAGAGACAATTGACCATGAAAAAGACAATCTGACAATTACAAAAGAAGTACAATATGAAGGCTCAAATCAATTTCTATTGCGGCATCAATACCGGTTTCAACGAGAATCGGCAGACTCAACCCAACTCCGGCTGCTAAATAACGCAATTGGTATCTGGGAACTCGATTTACGCCCTTCGCCTGAAGCAGAGCCTTATTATAAAGATTTTATCATTCAATCTTTTAGTGATGGGAAATTGAGCGGTGTGTTTTATGAAACGCCTTTTAATGATGGTAAAATCAACACTGCTTGGGGAAAATTCTTCTTTTCATTTACAACCACTGATCAATCGGGTACTTATTTTCATTCCGGATATTTGGATGAAGGCAGGCTTTATGGTACTTCATTTTCGGTAGAAAGAGGATTTATGTCTCCATGGTTCAGTACCAAAAAGAAAAGGTGATTTAAGGTCAATGCCATTGAATATCAATGTTTTATGAATGGTTTTTTCGAAATAGTGACTTTCGTTTTTATATTTAATTTTCAAATAATTTTTTAATTTATTAAAATCTTTAACATGATAAAAATATTCATTTTAGTAGTCTCTTTGTTCTTTTTTAACAAGACATGCACTTTTGCACAAGGCGAGTGGACTTCGTTAAAAGGTTCTGGTAAAGTTGTGACACTCAAACCAAACGTCATTGATTTTGACAAAATTAGTACGGATATTTCTTGTAAAATGCGTATTGAAGTCGGTAAAGCCAAATCTTTAGAGATTGATATTGACGACAATTTGTCTAATTTACTGGATATTCAAGAAGATGAAAAAGAGCATAAATTGACTTTGAAATTGGATTTGAAGAAGACAGGAAAAAACTCATGGGTGCAAAGTGCCAATATTGTTGTACGAATTACACTACCTGAAATGTCCGTTTTTACTCAAAATTCAAATGGCGATACTGAAATAGAAGGTCTGAATGGACGATATTTTCGGGCTGAAAACTATGGTAATGGCGATATTATACTGAGGGGGGGAAAAGTTGATGTTTTTGATATTGACTCAAAAGGCAATGGCGATGTGAATGCTGTAGAATTAACCGCAATGAAAGTAAATGTCAGCCTACGCGGAAACGGACAAATCCGTTTCGATGCAACGGATTCTTATGAAGCAAAATTGGATGGTAACGGCGATATTCAGAATGTGGGAACAGGCAAAGCTGCGAAAATTGACCGTATTGGCAATGGTCGTGTGAGCGATGAAAAGCTGATGAAACGGTATCAAGGTGCTGTGGACGAAGTAAAAGATAAAATTAAAATACGATTTCAAAATAACAGTGCTGTTCCTCGAAAAATTGCTTTTATCTTTTACGAACCCAGTCAAAATGGCAGTAATAGTACGGTTATAAAGGTGTTAATGCCTTTTGCAAGTGCTTCTTTTAAGGTTGAAGTCGGTACACGATTCTACAATGCCAATGAAGGGCAAGTGGGTACAGTCATGGGTGGCGGAAAATTGAAAGAAAAACCTTTATATATTGTTGAAAAAGGTGACGATGGAAAATGGGTTAAAATATATTAAGCACCAGTCATGCCGATTTTTTGACACAGAAATTCTCGAAAATCAATCCTTTAAAAGGCATATTGGTATATCAATCAATTTATTAGGAATAATGATTTTATGCTATTTCTCGATTAATGGCTGTCATATTTTTAGAAATTTGGGGCGTAGAAGGAAGCCGTGTCAAAATATCTTTGGTTGTGATAAGGAAATTATCATTTTTTAAACCAAAATTTATTTACAATCAAAGCTATAAGCAATGAAAAAAATTAACACATTCCATTTTCCAACAAGCCAGACGTTTGACATTTTGACTGCTTCGCAAATGTCTGAAGTTAAGGGTGGAGGGTCAACCGACACAGATCTCTTAGCCTGTTTAGGTTTAACAGAGGCAGACATTGCTGCCGCAGCAGCTGCTGCTGCCGCAGCTTTTTCAGCTGCAGTTGGTCCAATTAGTGCAACCTTGGACGACAAGCGTAGAGACCGCCCAGGTGGTGGTATTTCGACTCATTAGTTTACCCCCCTCAGTATGTAGCGCATTTTGGACAAAAGCAATGATTGCTTTCTAAGAATGAACAGTCAAAACTGAGAAGTGGTAATTAATAACTCTGACTTCAACTTATTTTTAACAAACCTTGCAGTGTCTTTACTCTTAAGCCTGCTACTAAATTAATCTATTTCGATGATGAAAATTGCAAATATCCAACAAGATTTGACTTCTGTTGAACAGCTTTCGACACGGGATTTACTAACAATCAAAGGTGGTAAAAACAATGATGATAAACGTCGAATGCGCCCTGGTGGCGGTACAACGACAAGTAGCCCATGTAAATCAGATAGTTAGTAAGCGAAACAGTCAACTGGTCTCAATAAGTTTTTGACCAGTTGACTGTTTCTACAACAATAAATTTTCGAATCTAATCTTAAGCGATCAAAATAATAAGTACAATACCAATATAATCTTACATGAACTATTCTTAACCAGACAGATTGAAATGAAAAGACTGCTACATGACACCTCTCGATGCTTTTTGGGGCTTTTTTTTCTTTTTTGCACCTTGATACTGAGGGGGGCGGAAACGACAGATTTGCCTTTTCAAAATTCACCGTTGCGCGACAGTATCACTCAAGCTATGCAGAACAAAGGTGTTATAGAAATATTAGGTTTTGCCAACCAGTATTCATACAGCGATATGCCCAAAGCATTGCTTTACGCTGATATCGCTTTAAATATGGCGAAGAAAAAAGGGAACAGAGAAGAAGTTTTTTCTGTACAACGTGACATTGGTTTTATCTATGAAGATAATGCTATCCTCGATAAAGCGATTGTCGCATACGAAGCAGCAGCAAGCACGGCAACTAACTTACATGATACGTTAAAAACAACAATTTATAATGACCTTGCTATAGCCAGTCGTAAAAATGGTAATTTCAAAGCCTCCTATAGTTATTATGAGAAAGTCCTTGATTTAGCTCAAAAAACAACGCCTATTGACTATTTTATGCTTTCGGGAGCTTATCATGGCTTAGGGCATTTACACAGAGAGGTTGGGATTTATGATAAAGCCATTACTTATTATCTTAAATCGCTTGAAATATCCACTCATCTGAATGAAACAGTTGACCTCATCGTTTCACATATTGATATTGCTGATACTTATGCCAAAGCTAAGGAATTAGACAAAGCAGTTGACCACATCGAAACGGCTTATCGTTTAGCAAATCAACAAAAAAAACAAAAGCCATCAGATTTAGAAGCCAATGCGCAATTGGCAAGTGCAACCAATCGCTACGGCGAAATTTTAGGCTTTCGGCATCAATACGAAGAGGCTTTGGCGAAGCACGAAGAGGCTTTAGCCATTTATCGAGGTATGAATTACAAAGCCTATATTGCACGTACTTTAATGTTAATTGCAGATATTTATTTACAACAAAATAAATATGACGAATCTGAAGGTGTTTTTAAGCAATGCCTTCAATATGAATCGCAATTCATCAATGTTGACCAAGCTGAATTACATTTTAAAATTGGTACACTATATCGGGAGCAAAAACGGTTGGCTGAAGCTGAAAAGGAGTTTTTGAAAAGCCTGGAATTGGCAGATAAATATGACTATAAAGAAATTGTTCAAAAAGCAAATTATCAAATGTTTTTGGTGCGTTTTGAACGGAATGACCGTCAAAGCGCTTTGAAATATCTTAATACAGCTAATGCACTCAACGACTCTATTTTTAGTATTGAAAAAGCTCGAAGTGTTGCAGGTTTGGAGTTGAAATTTAATTCCGAAAAGCGCGAAAACGAGCTAAATTCGCTCAAAGCACGAGAAAATCGGTTATTTCTCATTTTGAGTATGGGTGTTTTTTTAATGATAGTGCTGTTTTTAGGTTATATCATACAGCTTAGAGGTCGTAACTATAGCTCTTTGAAGATTAAAAATGAAGAGATTCAGAATCAATACAAGCGGCTTGAAGAATCGAATGAAATTTTATCACAATTCGCTTATGTTGTTGCCCATGACTTGAAAGAGCCACTTCGGAGTATTGGTTCTTACATTGGTTTGATACAGATGAAACATGGCAAAGAATTGCCTGAATCTGCAAAAGAATATATGCAGTTTGTAAACTTAGGTGTCAAAAGAATGTATAGCCTGTTGTCTGATTTACTCGATTTTTCGCAATTAGTTTCACAGCAACCAGGGGCTGAAATCACGCGTCCAGAGGAGGTTTTAGAAGATGTCAAAGCAAATTTGCGGAATGCCATAGAGTCTAAAAGTGCCCGCATCGAGTACCCTGAAAATTTACCTAGTATCTGTATGAACCGGCTTCATTTACTTCAATTATTACAGAATCTAATAAGTAATGCCTTAAAGTTCACGACAAAAACACCCTTTATCTCCATAGATGGCAAGGAGGAAAATGGTCAAATTTTATTAACCATTGAAGACAATGGTATCGGTATGAAAAAGGATTTTAGCAATAAAATATTTGTGCTGTTTCAACAACTCAATAAAAAAGGGCAGTTTGAAGGAACGGGCATTGGATTAACGATTTGTAAAAATATAGTTGAAAAATACAATGGTCGGATTTGGTTCGATTCAGATGAAAATAGAGGGACAAAATTTTATATATCAATCCCTGCACAAGCTGTATAAAGGTTATATACTTTTCAAACTTTAGTAAAAAACAAAAGCAGATGAGTAATCCTCATCTGCTTTGTTATTTACGTTATACAATTTTTGTTTTAGAGTTTAAACTCCATCTCGACAATGCTACCGTTAACTTGGAATCGGCAACGGTCGCTTAATTGTCTCATCAGGAAAACGCCACGTCCGCCACATTCACGAACCTTTTCAGAACAAGTTGGGTCGGGGAGGTTTGTATAATCAAAACCTTTACCTTCATCTCTTACCGTAATCGCAAGTTTGCCATTACGTGTCGCAGTACGCACTTCTACGACTTTATTTTCATCTTGTCCATTGCCATGAATAATGGCATTGTTTACGGCTTCCGTTAAGCTGATAAGCACGTTGCCATATGTATCGGGGGCAAAACGAAGTTTGTTAGCTAACGATTCAACAAAAGTCGAGACTTTTTCGACATTATTAGGGTTTGAACTCAATTTGATTGACGATGTACTTGCTTCTCTCATGCGTTGACAGTGTTTGAAACCTAATGTTAAAGTGAAACAATCAATGATTTAAAGTTATTGTTTAACAAAATAATATATATGTTCAGGTTTCGGTTTTTATTATAAAAAACAGGGACATAGAGGGGTATATACGACAAACCCTCCAGTAAAGTTACCTAATTTAGACGATAAAACAGGAAAATGTAACTGATTGATAATCAATTTTTAATTTAAGTTAAATGTACAAAAAAAACTCAATAATAAGGCTATAAAAAGGATTGGAAAGTAGGATGTGATTTGTTGTTTTGAACTGTGCTGCAAAGTTAAGGTTATCTTGATGAAATTGTCAAGTGCCAAATTCTTAAAAACCTTAAAAAAGTGTTTTTATTACAATTAAAAGTAAAATTTAGCACTAATAAGCTTGTTTATTATGATAAAAAATAGTCTTTATGAATAATAGTTTTGAATTTATCTGTATTTTGAAAAGAGTTTGATAAGTTTTTGTTACTAAAAAAATAAAACGACGTCAAATTATTAATACTATAAAACGTGTTTGTATATTTAATCATTTTTAGAAATTTCATTATTAACAATTAAAATAAAAATAGAATATGGATTTGATGAGTCTATTAGAAAGTCACTTAACACCAGAAGTGATAAACCAACTAAGTCAACAAACAGGTGCGGCTCCAGAACAAACAGCAACGGCTGCACAAGGCGTTTTCTC
>JANMJN010000727.1:0-2710 GCA_031371355.1 Saprospiraceae bacterium | reverse complement strand
ATTTGGGGCATTTGGAACGACAGTAGGCGTTGCTAACCAACGTTTTGCAGCCGTTTGTTGCGCTTTTATCCAACGTTCAATCATATTTGGCGGCAGTGCATAACCTGCGGCTTTGGCTTCTAACAGGAAGTGTCCGACATAATTGGTCGCCCAAGCGTCAGCAAAATCCTCGCCTTGCCAATAACCAAAACCGCCATCAGCCGTTTGGAACATCCGCAAACGGTCAATCGCTGCACGGATATTGGCAGAAGCGATTTTTTGTTTGGCATCGTCAATATCCATCAATTTGTCCACATATAATTGTGGAAAAGCCGCACTCGTTGTCTGTTCAACACAACCATAAGGATATTGCAGCAAATATGCCAATCGAGCTGCTAAATCTATCGGCGGAAACGTCGAAACCTCCAACGTTGACGCATTAGTTCCCAAAGTACCGATGGCATTATAAGGCATTTGGATGCTTTGACCCGATTGCACCACGTTTTGTTGAATATTAGTGACCACAGGATTCGGATTGCGGACATCAATTTCTATTTCAGAAGTGGAGCGTTCTCCGCCACCTTCGGCTACGATTTTGAACTTCGCTACGCCCACTTTTTCAAGGACTTGCAGATCAAAATCCACCATTTTGTCCGTTGGCTTATCGAAAGAAACAGATTTTGATTTTGAGCCAACAATCTGCACCAAACCGGTTGATTCAGTCACTGAAATTGTCGCATTTTTTACTTTAGCATCGTTTACAAAGACATCAACAGGTAATTTCAAATACTCTTTTTGCGTCAAAACACGAGGCAAAGTGGCTAAAACCATCAAAGGTTTCGTCACTGTTGCTGTAGCTTCTCCACAGCCATAAGCGGCTGTGCCATCAGTTGCGACAACCATTGCACGTACTGAACCGACATAATTCGGTATCAAAATCTCATGTTTTTTAGCAAAACCAGATGAATAAAAGGGTCCATAAGACATGACAACAGGCTTGAAACGATTCGCTCGTTGGGCATTTTTAGGTCTGCCGGCTTTGTCACCACCGATATTCAAAATGCGTTCAAGCTGACCGCCATAGGCACCCAATACTTGATCATAAACATCGAAAGTTTGAACGCCTAAAGCCTCACGCGCATAGAATGTTTTCCACGGATTCGGTGTTTCAAAACGGGTCAAATCGAGCAAACCTTCGTCCACCAAAGCGATAGTATAAGCCATCGGGCGACCATTTTTCTCACGCACTTCCACCGTCACTTTTTCTTCTGGTTTGATGTCCGCAGGCATTTTTACGATGGGCTCGAGACGTGTTTTAGGATCTTCGACATTGACAGCAGAGACACCATACATGCGTATCGGCAAGTCATTTTTTGTATTATTATGCGGTTGAATGAGCGTAACGAAAGCATAAACCGTCGGCGACATGGCAGCCGTTGCCTTGAAACTATATGTCGTCATACCGTTTTTGGTGTTAATCCACTTCGATTCAAGGACTTTACTGCCGTTCTCTATGGAAATCAACGCCTTGCCGTTTTCAGGTGTTGGAATGTTTAACTCCACCATTTCACCAACAGCGTAATTGTCTTTTGATGTATTAAAACTCAACATCGCTGCGTTATTTCGGCTCAAACCCGCCTGTTGGTCGCCTTCATCCCACGGATAACCACTGTAAAAATAGTCACCAGAGTAGTGACTACTGAGGGGGTCTCCCGCATGAATAAAATAACGTCCCCAACGATCGGGTGTGACTGCTACCTCCGCCATGCCATTGCCATCAGTCGTTACTTTTTGTTGCACAACGGGTTTCATGTCCTTACCAGACGTGAATTGAGCGGCATCATCCGTACCTGTTTCCCACCACCAACGCCATTCGACTCGATAAATTGAGACATCAACAAGGCGATTTCGCAAAGGAAAGCCGCTTTTATCGACCATAGCGACTGTTATCATGTTCTTCTTACCAATATCAAAGCGTTTTTCACCCATTTTGTTTTTAGGAACGCCAACACCTACATACGTTTTGTACGGCGAATAATCCAACGTTTGATAGTCGGAAGAAAAATCGCCAGATGGCTCAAATGCCCGAATTTTGAAACCGACTCGCATTTTACCCGCCGCCCCTTGTGCTTTTGGTAAATTGGCATAGACTTTTGCTGCGCCATTGTCATCTACATTGTTTTCATAAATGACCGTTGGCTCGCTTTTAAACTTCCGCAATGGGTCATCAAAAATAAAATCTTTAAATTTTGGAAACTCTGTTTTGATACTTGTCATAGACGCTTCAATCCGCGTTTTGACATTTCTCGCAGGCGTACCCATAAGCCAATTGACTTGCAAATTTCCAGATACATTTTCCTCGCCAGCAGCAATTTCTTTTTTATCAAAATCCAATTTTATTTTCAAACGATTGGGCTTAACTGTTTCAATCTTAATGGGTTGTGTGAATGTTGCACCACCAGCTTTGATGTCTGCTCGCCATGTGCCTGTCGGTGCATCAGGTCTTGTGGCGACTCGGAATGGATAAATATTTTTGACATTTTCAACCGTCGTTTGACGCAATTGCATCACGCCTTTCGGGTCGTACAATTCCAAAGTTATCGGATAATCATCAGGCAATTTATTGTCTTTATCTTCTAACATAAAATTGAGATGCAACGAATCGCCGGGTCTCCAAACGCCTCTTTCGCCGTACAAAAAGCCTTTCAAACCTTTTTGCATTTCAGCTCCC
>JANMJN010000705.1:0-2638 GCA_031371355.1 Saprospiraceae bacterium | reverse complement strand
CATGAATAGATTTTTTATTTTTTTTGCAAAAAAAATAAAAAATCTATTCATGTTCTGTTTACTATACCTCAAACTTTCCTCAATTCAACACCTTCGGCTTCAAGTGTTTATCCAAAAACTCCAGCGTCCGCTTAGAAGTCGTGATTTGATTCTCTTTTTTGACAAAACCATGCCCTTCGTCGGGATAAAGGACGTACTCGACAGGCACGCCGTTCTTTTTCACACCTGCAACGATTTCGTCACTTTCTGCTTGCAAGACACGGACATCGTTTGCGCCTTGAAAAACAATCAGCGGCTTTTTAATTTTTTGATAATTGAACAAAGGCGAGATGTTTTTCAACCGCACACTATCGGCAGAGTTCGGGTCGCCCAATTCATCATACAAGGCTTTGCGACTGGCTTCCCAATACGGCGGAATACTTCTTAATGTGCGTATCCAGTTGGCAACGCCGAACAAATCTACACCGACTTTGAACGCGTCGGGATGAAAAGCGAGCGCACCGAGTACCATGCAACCGCCATAACTACCGCCATAAATACCAATCGCTGAACTGTCAATGTAATTTTGTTCGGTCAACCATTTTTTGCCCCAAATGCAGTCTTTTAAGTCTCCATTTGAGTGGTCTTTATTGTCCATTTTGTAATATGCCTTACCATAGCCACTGCTGCCGCGATTGTTGACCGCTAAAACGGCATAACCATGATTGACTAAATATTGAATGGAATTACTGAACCCAACGCGGCTTTGTCCGCCCGGTCCGCCATGCACCCACACGAGCGCACCGACCTTATTTTGCTTCGAGGCTTGTATCGGTTTGTAATAAATAGCGGGAATTTCTTTACCGTCAAATGATTTGAAGCGCACGACTTCAGCTTTCACCAAATCGTTTTGGTCAATCGCTTTATTGAGCGTTGAAGTCAGTTGTTTCAACTCTTTATTTTCAACATTATAGAGATAAAGATTGGGCGGACTTGTGCTGCTGCCAATGGTCAATAACATCTTTTTCTCACTGTTAGCAATCATAACATTCAAGACATCACCATCTTTGATTTCAGGAAAAGAAATAGGCGTATTGGTGGCATGGTCGAACAAAATGACCTTATTTTTGCCATCTTCATTAATAAAAACGGTATGGTACTTCTCATTTTCACTCAAATTCATATTCACAACATCCCATTTTGATTCATAAACTTTATCCGCCTTGCCTGTTTGGATATTGTAACGAACGAGATAACTGAACTCACTGCCATCGTTTGTGACGTAATACATAATGCTGTCGTTTTTCTCAAAAGCCATCGCATTCCAAGTCGCTTCGTTGTCGTTGCTGATGCGTTTAGTTGTTTTTTTGACCGCATCGTATAAATACAGCTCGTTTTTGTCGGTTGTTATAGATTTATTCAAAGCAATATACCGTTCCGTTTTAGAAATAGCAGACGGCGTTAAACCAGAATCGTTTTTGAATAACATGGTCGGCTGCCATTTGCCAATATCCATCTTAACGAGGTCAAAGTATTTAGGGTCTCGTTTATTGGTGCTGACATACATCGCTTTTTTGTCGGCACTCCAACCAAAGAAACTGTTTGAGCTTTTTGCCCAATTAGTGATGTCTTGTGCCTCTTGTGTACCTTGTTTGACGAGGTATAAATGGCTGTTTTCGTCGCCGCCTTTATCTGCATCGTAAATAAAATCTGTGCTGTTTGGCAAATAGACGTTCGCAAAAAAGGATTCTTTCAAAGAACCTGTTAGCGGTTTCATAGAGGTGTCAACAGTATTCAATTCATACACATTATATATGCCTGTTTTGTTGCTACTGACGAGTATTTTGGACTCATCAGCATTAAAATCAGCGGCATTAACAGCTAAATTGTCATACAATTGCTCAATAGCGAACTGTTTAGGCATGCGGGCTTTCTGTTCGTCGGAACGACAAGCCGTGCCAAATAGCAGAAGAGAGGAAAAGAGTAAAAGAGAATTGATTTTAAACATGATTTGGTTTGAATTTTAAGAAATGATTGAAAATTTGGTTTGTTTATGAATGAACAAAGCTAATAATTCTATCGAGTTATTGTATCAAAAAGCCATTCTATATTGCGTATTCTATTAAACACATAGTCATATAGAGCACATAGAAAGGGTTTAGAATCAATTAATTAAAGCTATGTGTTCAATGAGTCTATGTGTTAAATTAAATAAAAAAACTTTATGTTTAGAATACGGAGGTGGGGATTTTTTTCATTAATCCCGAAAAAAGTATGGTTCATCTGTTTTATTTTCTTAGACTTGCTTTGTGAATCATTTTTGTTCAACAATAGAACATCATCATCCAATTTTTAGCATTTATGGACGAGAAAAAGATTTTTCAGCAAAAGATATTGGCTCGGGTTCTTTTGGTTTGCTCTGGCATTATCCTTATCACTTCTTATTTGAGCAATCGAGTCGGGAGTTCCACTGTTTTTGCACTTTTGTTTATGGTTATTGGTGTCTTAACATTGCGTAGGGCAAAACGCGCAGAAGAACAACTAAAAAATTAGGAACACATATGAAAGTATTGACTATCAATAACTTAACAAAGCGATACGGTCGCATCACGGCTGTCAATCAACTCAATTTAGATGTTGAACAAGGGCAAATCATGGG
>JANMJN010000703.1:0-2838 GCA_031371355.1 Saprospiraceae bacterium | reverse complement strand
CCGAGCCAGCCAGCCCCCGAGGAAGTCCCAGGGGGGAACCCAAAAAGGAACCGGACCGCATATTCAATACCTCACAAAGCCGTTTTACACCATCCGCATTTTTACGGTCAGACTCAATAGTAAAAGGGCTAATCAGAAAACGTTGACTCAATGCAGAACTGCCTTCAACGACTTTTTTGAACTCATCTGTGAAGTCTTTTTTCGCTGTATCATAGTGACCTGTATGGACAACAAAATGCGAACTCGGCATTTTGAGTTCATACTCTTTCAACATCTTTTTAAATTCAGAAGGCGTTTTATCAAATATTTTACCCTTTTTAGGGTCAAAACCGTAGCCTTCTACAAACTGATAACCAATTTTAGCCACGCCTTTTAATACATCTTCGATATAACCATCTTTGATGTCATCACGAAGGCTGTATAATTGAATACCTATCGGTTTTTCCGTTTTCAAGAAATCGGGCATATTACCAAAAGCAGCTGTAGCGGCTGCAAGTGTGGCGGATGATTTGAGAAATTTGCGGCGAGTGAATTGTGTCATGCTTAGTGATATTTTATTTTATTTTTTAAAAGTCGAATCGGACTATAACGCTTATTTAGACGCAAATATACTGAGGGGGGGTGTTAAAAAAAACTTAAAACTTGTAGCGTAAATTCCATTGTGTAATTTACCGTTTTCAAAATTAAATTTTGGTATCTATGAATTTTGCTGTAAAATTATTTTTTAAAAATGAATTTTCATTAAAAATTGGGGACTAATTGTAAAAAATACAATTTTTACACAAAATCCTTTGTGTTTCAAAAATGTGTCGTAATATTGCACTTTAAATGTCAATTTGACAATTATAATTAAATTCTGCGCTTGGGTTTTTTCAATACTGAAAATTCTATATGATGATGAATACAGTTGAAAAAATTTGTAAAATGAAAAGAACAACGATTTTTTTTTCTTTGCTAATCTAACGTAATTTTGAGTCAATGTCTCTGATTGATAATCAATTAAACACACACATATACACAGTTACTTGATTAATAACTCTTTACATGAAATATTTACTCGGTTACGACATCGGCAGTTCATCTGTAAAAGTCAGTCTATTGGAAGCAGAGACAGGCAAAACAGTTGCTTCTGCCACTTCGCCATCATCAGAAATGGCTATGGCTGCACCCAAATCGGGTTGGGCAGAGCAATCGCCCGACATGTGGTGGCATGAGGTCGTAAATGCGACCTCAAAGCTTAAAGGAACTTATACTTTCGATAAAAAGGACGTGGGTGCAATCGGCATTTCCTACCAAATGCACGGTTTGGTTTTGGTGGATAAAAACCAAAATGCGCTGCGCTCCTCTATCATATGGTGTGATAGTCGTGCCGTCGAAATTGGGGAGAAGGCATTCCGAGATTTAGGTGAAGCCTTTTGCTTAGAAAACTACCTCAATTCACCTGCCAATTTCACCGCTTCAAAACTCCGTTGGGTTATTGAAAACGAGCCGCATATCTGGGAAAAAACAGACAAAATGATGTTGCCTGGCGACTTCATCGCTATGCGTATGTCGGGTGATATTCGCACAACAGCAAGCGGTTTGTCGGAAGGTATTTTTTGGAATTTTAAAAAACGTGACATCGCCCAATCGTTGCTAAAAAACTATGGTATTACTGAGGGGGCTATTCCTGAACGTGTAGAAACCTTTGGTAATCAAGGTTTTATGACCGAGAAAGCCGCCGCTGAGTTGGGTTTGCAAAGTGGTACACCGGTAACCTATCGAGCAGGCGACCAACCGAATAATGCGTTTTCTCTCAATGTTTTAAACCCTGGTGAAATCGCTGCAACGGCGGGTACTTCGGGCGTGGTATATGGCATTTCAGACCAAAATGATTATGATGAAAAAAGTCGTGTCAATACGTTTGCACACGTCAACGATACAGAAGCGGCGCGCCGCAACGGTGTTTTGCTCTGCATCAACGGCACAGGGATTTTAAATTCATGGTTGCGCCGTATGACAGGTGGCTTGGATTATGCGGCTATGAATACAGAAGCGGCAAAAATTGCCCCAAATACTGAGGGGGTGCTTTTTCTGCCTTTTGGCAATGGTGCTGAGCGTGTTTTGGAAAATCGGCAAATTGGCGCACAACTTTTGGGTATTAATTTCAATCGGCATGGAGCGGGTCATTTGTTCCGCGCAGCACAAGAAGGCATCGTTTTCTCCTTGAATTATGGTTTTGATATTATGAAAAAGGTCGGTGTTCAAGCTAAAACGGTTCGTGCAGGACAGGCGAATATGTTTTTAAGTCCCATTTTCCGCGAAGCGTTTGCCAATACAACTGGCGCAACTGTCGAGTTATACAATACGGATGGCGCCGCAGGAGCCGCGCGAGGCGCTGGAGTTGGCGTTGGTTTTTATAAAAATTTTGAAGAAGCGTTTATCGGTTTAGAAAAAGTTGAGACGATTGAGCCAACAGCGGCTTTGCAAGCAGTTTATACTGAGGGGTATCAAAATTGGCTTTTAGCACTTGAAAAAGCAATGAATAAAGATTAGACATTCAAAAGAGAATGTCTAAAAAAGCAGCAGGTTTGATGATTTGGATCCCTTGAAAAGGGTGCAGAACGAGTAAATCTTCATCGCCTGTGACGATATAATCAGCTTTTGCGGCGACAGCGAGTGTGAGAAATTTGTTGTCTTTTGGGTCACGGCAAGCGATGATTTGATTGGGTATATTTTCAATGAAGATAGCAGATTGTTCGTATTCATCAACGATAAGCTGCCTTGTTTCATAAGCATTGTATTTATCAAATTTGCTACGTTTAGAGACTATCCTAATTTCTTTAAGCGTTTCCGTCG
>JANMJN010000699.1:0-9379 GCA_031371355.1 Saprospiraceae bacterium | reverse complement strand
AAGAAAAGCAAAGGAAACGGCTGTGCCTGTCAATGTTTTTAAAAATGCTCGTTTATCCATGTCGATTATTTTATATGATAATTTGGTTCTATTTAGACTTCAAAATAAAAACATCAGAAAACTAAATTATACTGAGGGGGGGCGTGTGTCAAAGATAAAAAAGGACACGATGAATTCTTTACTTTTTACTTCAATTCTTTCAAAGCTCTTTCGATGATACTATCAAAACCTCTATCGCTATCGGCTTTCAACATATCCTGTTTAATCGTAGGAGATGTACCATTTTCGATATTGAAACCATCAGGCATGAGCGTCCTCGTTGCAGAATAGCGCAAAACCCAACCATTTGGTAACTGTGTCGAAGACGGTGCGCCGCCTCCGCCACCTGTTTGGTCACCAATCACTTTGACATTTGGCAAATTGAGCATGGCTGCAACAAAAAAAGTAGTGGCTGAATAACACCTTCTATTGGTTAAAATAATGACAGGTTTTGTGTACTGCGCCAATCCTCCAGAGCTTATGTATTTTTCAACAGATGTACTAAAATCCGTTTTGCCTGCACCGCTTTTCTCTGATTGACGCCACACCAAGACTTTCGTTTTCGTAAAACGAGAGACAATTTTATCAATATTATCAATCGCCCCCCCGCCATTGCTGCGCACATCAATGATGATGCCTTTGGTATCTTTGAAACGATTGATAACGACATCCATATCAAAATCAGAAATACTGCTTGAGAAACTGCTATAACGCACATAACCAATGCGGTTTGAGTCCATCAAACTATTTATCAACGCACCCGTGTATCGCTGTACACCTTTGAGATAATTCCTTTCGATGAGATAAGGGTCATAATTGTCGGGATAATTGAGATACCATTCCCAATTGCGAGACAGATTAAACGAAGCATATAGATTAACGTGTCCATCCTTTAAAGTATATAGCATCGAGTCCAAAACACGGAATAAGGTACCGTCGTTCATCGTATCTTTCACACGCGGCTGCCAAACGTTTTTGACAGAATCCCAATTGATTTTTTTAAAATCTAAATAAGTGTATTTGTCATTGATGGTTTGCCACAGATGATTGAAATTACTCGTCGGTGTATTCGCTGGATTGGGTTCTACGAATAGTCTTTCACATGATGTAAATAGCAAAATAATTAAAAATACTGAGGGGGGTAAAAGCCTCATTAAAACAGCCTTTTTATTCATGATTTATGTGTATTTGAAAGTGACCGATAAGGAATATTGAACAGCGTTTGAAACAAAAGCGTTTGCGTACCCGATTGCAAACGTCCTTTTTGCTTATCATCGAGGTATTCCCAACGATAAGTGAGCCGTATTTTATTGCTATTACTGAGGGGTAGCTCAACCGACCATCTCCAATCAAATTGTAGGAGTTTTGGTATAGCGACAACACCTGTCTGGTTTTTTAAAAAGTCATCATTTGAGAAACCAATATACGTCGGACGTAAATTGTAAGCGACCAAAGGCAATGTCAATTGTGTAGAAGCAACAAGGTTTTTGCGCCAAAAGCGAAAGGGCTTTTGCAGATATGTGGCTGCCGCAATGCCTGTGGGAATGTCATAACTCAATACATTATTGACGCTTGCTAAATAATATTGTCCATTGCCATTGCTGAAAACAGAACCACCGACATACCAACTAAATCGTTTATTATCAGCCATCACTCGGTGCATAGCCGCATACGACAAACCCGCTCTAAACAAATAAGCTGAATAGTTATAGCCTTTTGTCACATACGTTCTGGATTTATTGAAGCTGCCCCAAACATCGAGTTGCTTAAACCAGCGTTCACTGATGCCTTCATAGCCCAAATGTAGTTCACCACCAATACCTTCGTATCGAAGTGGACTAAAAAGATTATCCTTTCGCATTTGCCAGGTACCGCCCATGCCGAATGTGAATGCTCTTTCCCTTGCAATGGGTTTTAGTTCCTGCGCCTTAGCAGAAACAGATGCAAGCATCAAAGAAATAGAAATCAAAATTATCTTAGTCATACAATAAAAATAATGAATTTATGAAGTATAAATAACGAAATCATCAAGCTTAGTTTATGTCCATCCAAGCTTGGTCAAAGGTTCTATCAAGTCCCAAAGGTTGCCATAAATGTCTTCAAAAACAGCTACCATACCATACGCTTCTTGGTGTGGTTCTCTGACGAAACGAATACCGTTTTCGATATAGGCATGATAGTCACGCCAAAAATCATCGGTGTATAAAAAAAGAAAAACACGCCCGCCTGTTTGGTTGCCAATGCGACTAATTTGCTCCTCTCCTACTGCCTTTGCCAATAAAAGGCAAAAAGAATCTGAACCTTGCGAGGCAACACGAACCCACCGTTTCGTTTCACTTAAAATGGTATCTTCTAAGAGTTGGAAGCCCATTTTTTTTGTATAAAAAGCAATGGCTTTATCGTAATCATCAACAACTATTGAGATTTGGGCGATGCTTTGTTTCATATTGAAAATTTTTGGCGAAAGATAGCGTATTTTATAAAAAAGCTATGCAAATGAAGGAATATTACGGTCTTACTGAGGGGGGTCATAAAACGCAATAAGCCAACACCCCCTGCAAAGAAATAGGTAGTTGCCAATAAATATCTGCTTCTTTTTTGTACAAAAACGTTCTAAGAATAAGAAAAACGCTGAAAACAAGCAGTGGGATGCGTTTAAATAAATCCCAACCAAAATATACACCTGAACCTATCAACAACACACCCAATAGCCTTGCCTGTTTATCACCTAAAATAACAGCAAATGACTGCACACCTTCTTGTGCATCACCTTCGATGTCTCTTAAATCGTTGGTATTGATTTGCAGCATGACAAAAAAACTAATCATGAAACAGAGATTGACAATCATCTCTTGTTGTGGTGGATAGAAATGTGCTGAAACAACTGGGAAAATCACGGTTAAAACAACCCATAGAAAGGCGACCAATATTGCTTTGATGCCAGGTAAGGCTTTCAATGTAAAAGTATAACCCTTGATTGTCAATGGTTTGGTATAAAGCAAGCACGGAACAATGCTTATTAACACAGGGACGATTATTGACAGTCTTTGTGACAAACAGACCAACAACAAAACCGCTACAAACCACATCAAAGGCTTCATCTGCGTTTGTGAAGCATACCAAGCCGTTCTTTCTGGATTGTTGATGCTGTCCGCAGGTGTAGCGTCGGTTCTATCTTTTGTATAGAACAACCAAGTGAAACCAAAGGTGATAAAAACCATAACCCAATCGGTTTCAATATACAATGTTTTATACGTCAAGCTCGTCCAAGCTGCCGCATCCAAGGCAATAGGTATATTACTCCAAATAAAAGCTCTATATTGTTTCACTGTTCACCATTAAATCATTTACCATCTACCATCAATGCCATACCCCACTACCATTACTAAAAAGCTTTGGTTAATACTTTCAGCCTTACAAGATACTCATAAGATGTCGCAGGATTCTTCAAATCTAAATGTTCAAGCGAATGCAACAAGCTGCCCATGACATATTTTTGTATCAAAGGTTGTTCAATACCTTCTATATAAATATCGCCCATTTTGTATTGATTGCTGAATTCTTTCTGCCATAAAGTATCAAAACCCTTCAATGTTTCTTCATTTTGCCCCCCCTCAGTAAGAAATTGAGAAATGGTGTCCGCGGCATAAATACCCGTTAGGATGGCATAAGAAATACCTTCGGCGGTAATCGGATTGACAAAACCTCCCGCGTCACCTATCAATATCAAATTGCCACGCACCCTTGACCAACTGAAATCGCCAAAAGCCAAAGGAATCTTCCCGCCTTTCAAAATGCCTTCTAATTTGGCATTTTTGAGTTTCTTTGAAGCAATAGGATGGTTTTCTACAAAGTCGTGTAACATGTTTTTGATATTGATTTTCCTATCTTCTACAATATTTTGAAATGTACCACCGCCAATATTGGCTGTTGTGGGCGAAGTTGGAAATATCCAGAAGTAACCGGGGAGGATATCATCTGAAAAATAGACTTCAATCGTATTGTTCAAGTCTGTTACGTTGCTGTAATAACCCCTCACAGCTAAGGCACTTGTTTTTGGGTCTTTGTTTTCTTGTCCTAAAATGGAATTGACACCTGTTGCATCAATAATTACAGCCGCTTTGTAAGGTGTGTCTTTGCCTGAAATAGTAATACCTGTTGCTTTCGAACCGTCGTATGAAAGACCTGTCACTTTGGTATCGGGCATAAAATATACTGAGGGGTACGATAAGGCATTTTCCAAAAGAATATTATCAAACTCATGTCGGCTGATGATATACGCCAAAGCCTCATCACTCGGTGGTTTTTCAAATACCAATTTTGTATTATCTCTAAATACGAGCGTATAGCCATTGGTCTGAAAAGGACTATCTGCTTTGATTTTGGCATCCAACCCCAAGCGTTTCAAGGCGGGCATGGCTTTATATGTTATACCATCACCACAAGTTTTGTCTCTTGGAAAACTTTCTTTATCCACTAAAAGTACCGAATAACCTTTTTCGCCGAGAATAGCAGCTGCAGAAGATCCTGCAGGTCCTGCCCCTACGACAATGACGTCGTATTCATTATTTTCCTTGATAATCATGTAATTAAGTGTAAGTTTTCGAAATATAAAAGCCCAAAGGAAATGAAAAAAGGTATAGCAGAGGACTTTTGAATCCTTTTTCATTAAAAAAAAGAGATTCATAAGCCCATGGCTATAACTTTTTCGAAAAGATTTAATTTCTTAGTCGCTTTAGTGTGATTTTGTCTAAGACAATCACATAAAAAAATCCTTGAAAGCGGGCATCGGCACTTTCAAGGATTTTTTACTGAGGGGGTAGAGGCTTATCAATTACATCTCTTTCAATGCCCCTACAACCTTCGTCAAAGACGCTTTGGCATCACCAAAAAGCATGAGACAGTTAGGATAACCGAACAATTCATTGTCTATACCCGCATAACCTGACGCCATACTGCGTTTTGAAACGATGACCGTTCGCGCCTTGTCCACATTCAATATTGGCATACCATAAATAGGACTACTTGGATTGGTGCGCGCCGCAGGATTGACAACGTCATTGGCACCAACCACAAAAACGACATCTGTATTGGCAAAATCGTCGTTGATATCGTCCATCTCTATCAATTTATCGTAAGGGACATTCGATTCAGCGAGCAACACGTTCATGTGTCCAGGCATACGACCCGCCACAGGATGAATGGCAAAACGGACGTTGATGTTCTTTTTTTCCAACAATTCCATCAACTCCTTGATAATGTGTTGTGCTTGCGCGACTGCCATACCATAACCCGGTACAATGATAACGGATGAAGCGGCGTCAAAAATCGAAGCGGCGTCTTCTGCACCGACTTCTTTTACAACAATAGCGGAACTTCCACCGACAACAGCAGTTGACGTTGGTTTTTTTCCAAAACCGCCTATTAATACGTTTACCAAAGAGCGATTCATGGCTTTACACATGACAATAGTTAAGAGCGTTCCAGCACTACCGACGAGGATGCCACCAAAAAGCATGACTTTATTGTCGTATAAAAAACCACCAAATGCCGTTGCTACGCCCGTAAATGAATTGAGCAATGAAATCACAACAGGCATGTCCGCACCGCCAATCGGCAAGACAAAAAACACACCGTATATGAGGCTCAATGCAAATATGAGATAGATGAAATTACTGTTTTCAAGTGTGCCCGTTGCCATGCCGATGAGCAAACCGATGATGACGACTAATAACAAAGTTTGAATTAACTGTTGTAAAGGGAAGTGAAAGTCTTTAATTTTTTCTTCCAATTTGCCGTAAGCAATCATAGAGCCTGAAAAAGATACGGAGCCGATGAAAAGCCCAAGAATAATAATAACGGTGCGAATACTCGACAACTCGACGCTGCTGTGTAAGGAATGATCATATTCGACAATCGAAATCAACGCGGCACAAGCGCCACCCATGCCATTGAAGAATGAGACCATTTGTGGCATTTGGGTCATTTGCACCCGTTTCGCCATCAATGTTCCGATAACAGTACCAGTAATCAAAGCACCGAAAATCCAAACGTAATTCTTTGATAAGATACCATCATAGAGAAAAATAGTGCCGATGATAGCCGCTGTCATGCCCGCTGCAGCGATAAGGTTGCCCCTTTTAGCTGTTGCCGGTTTGCTGAGCATTTTAATACCAAACACAAAACTGAAGGCTGAAAGGATATAGATGAAATCTAAGATGAACGAGTTCATAAGGGTTTATTTTTTCTTTTTAAACATGTCTAACATTCTGTCTGTCACTACAAATCCGCCGACGACATTTAGCGTGCCGAGACAAACGGCAATGAATCCGATTAAGGTCGCAAAAAAACTTTCCGCTTGCCCTAAGATGATGATTGAACCAATAATGATAACGCCATGAATGGCATTTGCACCGCTCATCAAAGGTGTGTGCAATACAGAGGGAACCTTTTCGATGAGTTCAACACCAACAAAAATCATCAAGATAATAAGGTAAATCATCTGTTGATTGACTGAAATAAATTGAAATATGGACTCCATTTTTGAATGATATGAAAAATGAAAAAATGAAAAAATCTATCAGTTACTTATTTAGACGTTTTGGCTAAAATTTCATTTGTAAAGGCATGAACAATCGCTCCTTGATATGTAATCAAGCTCCCTTTTGTTATATCCTCTTCCATGTCTCCTTTGAAACCGTCTTTTGTGGCTAAGTGGAGTAACAGCGTAGAGATATTACGGGCATACAATTCAGAAGCATTGACAGGTAATTGAGCCGGTAGATTAGACTCACCGATGATGGTAACGCCATGAACGACAATCGTTTCATCTTTTTGACTCAATGTACAATTGCCGCCCCATTCGACCGCCATATCCACGATGACAGAACCTGTTTTCATACTTTTTACCATGTCCTCAGTGACCAATACTGGTGCTTTTTTACCAGGAACGAGTGCCGTCGTGATGACGATATCCATATCGCGAATACGCTGTTGAATCAATGCCTGTTGCTTTTCCAAGAAGTCTTTGGATACTTCACGAGCATAACCACCTTCGGTTTTGACCCCCTCAGTATTTTCAACTGTAATGAAACGTCCACCGAGCGATTCGACTTGCTCTTTGGTTTCAGGGCGTACATCGGTCACTTCAACGATAGCACCCAAGCGTTTAGCCGTGGCAATGGCTTGCAAACCCGCGACACCTGCTCCAAAAATGAGGACTTTGGCAGGTGTAATCGTACCCGCAGCCGTCATCATCAAAGGGAATATCTTACCACTTGCATTTGCAGCAGCAATAACCGCTTTGTAACCCGCTAAATTGGTTTGGGAACTCAACGCATCCATCTTTTGCGCTCTCGATATACGCGGCACAGCATCCATAGAGTAGGCGGCGATATGGCGCTTTTTCAGCATTGCCAACAATTCGGGAACGGTATAGGCGTAAAGGAAAGAAATCAGTGCAGACCCTTCCTTCAACAAAAGGGCTTCAGATACTGAGGGGGCGTTTACTTTCAAAACGACATCTGCCTGGGACATCAAAGAGGCTGCATCATTCACTATTTCAGCACCATTATCAGCATAATTCGCATCACTGAAGGAAGCACGATTGCCTGCTTGGGTTTCTACATTGACGGTGAATCCTGCTTTCACTAATTGTTTAACGATGTCGGGCGTTAGGGCAACGCGATTTTCGCCCTTTTTGGTTTCTTTTGGAACAGCTAATATCAAGGTATTATCGATTTTAGTTAGAAAAATGTTGTAATTTAAGATGTATTAGCTCTTTTCAGCTTGTCTTTATCTTTAACTACGTTTTATAGCTTTTCGTCATATGCACAAATTTCGGAACAAAGTAGATACAGTTTTAGAAATGACCAAATAATATTTAATATAAAATGCTTTTTACCATAAAAAATATTTATTTTTTAAATAAATAAGAACGTCAGTTGGGTTTAAACGAAAAGTGTATTTTTGGCGATTATTTTCAAATATCTGGATTACTAAATTTCAGACCACTGAAAAATTCTCAAACATAATCGTATAAAATATTTGCGATGTTAAAAATCATATAAAATGATTAATTTTAAATGCTTCAAGCCGATGGCTTTTTTATTATTTATCTTTTTATGGTCTTGTAAGACCCCCTCAGTAACGCGACTTCCCGAAACACCCAAAAACTATTCAACAACAAAAATGTCTTCAAATCAACGACCTAAAAACATTATTTTTATGATAGGCGATGGCATGGGCTTGTCGCAAGTGTCAAGTGGCTACTATATGAATGGCGGCAAATTGCACTTGACCGAGTTTCCCTATACGGGTTTGCATATCAACTATCCAGCAGAAGACTCAACGATTATTACCGATTCGGCGGCGGGTGCAACGGCTTTTAGTTGTGGTTGCAAAACCTATAATGGAGCCATAGGTGTTAACAAAGACTCTATTCCTTGTGAGACAATTTTGGAACTCGCTGAAAAAAAGGGTTTAGCTACAGGATTGGTTGTTACTTGTAATATCCAACATGCAACACCTGCATCGTTTATTGCACATGTCAAGAGTAGAGCTGATTATGAACCCATTTCCTTAGATTTTTTGAAAACGAAAATTGACTTATTCATAGGTGGCGGCAAAAAATATTTTGATAGAAGAGAAATGGATAACCGCAACCTTGTTGATGAATTGAAGAAAAAAGGCTACTATGTGAGTGATTGGAATAAAGAAGAATTGAGCGATATTAAACTGCCGATGAAACAAAACTTGGCTTACTTTACAGCAGATATTCAACCTTTGACCGCCGAACAAGGACGTGACTATTTGCCTAAAGCGTCTAAATTAGCATGTAATTTCCTTGAAAATCGATCAAATAAAGGCTTTTTTATGATGATTGAAGGCTCACAAATAGATTGGGGCGGACATGCAGGTAACACCAATTATATTGTCAACGAAATGCTCGATTTTAATAAAGCCATTGGGGAAGTCCTTGATTTTGCCCGCCGCGACGGAAACACCTTAGTAATCGTTACGGCAGATCATGAAACAGGCGGTTTTTCTCTTGTCAAAGGCTCGAAATGGAATAATATCAAAGGTGGCTTTGGCGATACAAAACCTGATAAAGCAGGTTCTATTTACCACACAGCTACATGGATTCCCGTTTTCGCTTTCGGACCAGGTGCCGAAGAGTTTACTGGTGTCTATCAAAACACCGCTATTTTTGATAAAATGAAAAAACTATTTGGATTTTAACCTATGATGAATGATAAATTATGAATGATGAATATTCACAATTTATCATTCATCATTAAAAATATTTTATTTTGGAAAAACATCAAACTACCTCCTCAAT
>JANMJN010000679.1:0-6053 GCA_031371355.1 Saprospiraceae bacterium | reverse complement strand
ATTCACTACCGTCCAGATCCGCATCATTCGGCAGAAATAGAGCGAAAAGGCATTTTGTTGCTTGATTCTGGCGGTCAATATGCAGATGGAACGACTGATATTACACGCACCATTTCGTTAGATGGTGCACCAACGGGTGAGCAACGCCAAAATTATACGGCTGTACTGAGGGGGCATATTGCGATTGCTCAATTGAAATTTCCTGAAGGGACAAAAGGCATTCAGATGGATACTTTGGCGCGGCAATTCTTGTGGCAGTTGGGTTTGAATTTTGGGCATGGCACGGGTCATGGCGTTGGCTTTTTTATGAATGTGCATGAGCCACCGCAAGGCATCGTGGGCGTTATTAATTCACGGGGTACAACGCCGCACCAATTGGGTATGTTGACATCAAATGAACCTGGATTTTATAAGGAAGGGGAGTACGGTATCCGTATAGAAAATTTGGTTTTGGTTGTTGAAGACCAAGAAACAGCCTTTGGTAAATTCTATAAATTTGATACAGTTACATTGTTTCCAATGGATACAAATTTGATTAATTTATCGGCTTTAACGGCATCAGAACTTAATTGGATAAACGATTATCATGAACGTGTTTATGCTCATTTATCTCCTTTTTTAAATGAATTAGAAATTGTTTGGTTAAAAGACAAATGTAAGAAAATGTATTAGTAAATGATGAATGATGAATTTTTTATAATTCATCATTCATCATTCATCATTCATCATTTACTAAGTATCCAATAGACGAAAAACTGATGACTGTTGCGGGTCAATTCTTTGCCAGAAATCATTTTTCCGAAACCATGTCATTTGCCGTTTGGCGTAGTTACGTGTGTGTTGTTTTATTTTATCAACCGCTTCATCAAGGGTCATTTCACCATCAAAATGGGCAAAAAGCTCCGTATAACCCACTGTCTGTAAAGCATTTAAGTGTTTGAAAGGATACAATGCTTTAGCTTCGTCGAGCAAACCTTCTGCCATCATTAGGTCAACGCGGTGGTTGATACGGTCATAAAGAATAGCTCGTGGTATTTCGAGGGCTATATATATAGGCGTAAAATTGCGCTCTATTTTATTGCCTGACAAAAAACTTGAAAAGGGTTTATCACTTACTTTCCAAACCGATAAGGCACGTATGAGGCGCATGGGGTTTTGAATATCTGCTTTTGTAAAATATTCATAATCAACGTCTTGTAACAATTTTTGAAGCGGTTCAATGCCTTGTTTTTCGAAAATATCTTCAAATTCGTCGCGAATACTGAGGGGTACATATGGGAATACATCAAGCCCCTCGCAGACCGCCCGAATGTACAAACCGGTGCCACCAACCATGATAGCCGTGTCGTGTTTTTCAAAAATCGATTCTAAAACAGCAAGGGCATCGCGCTCAAAATCACCGACCGAATAAGCGTCGTGAATAGAAAGATTACCGATAAAATGATGCTTCGCTTTCGCTAAATCACTAAGTTGCGGCTTCGCTGTGCCGATAGACATTTCTTTGTAGAACTGGCGTGAATCGGCGGACAGAATTTCTGTACCGAAGTGTTGCGCGAGTTGAATCGCGCAATCGGTTTTGCCGCTTGCCGTCGGACCGCCAATAATGATGAGTTTCTTTTTGACTGACATGAGGTGCGAAATTAGGAAACTTTTTAATTTTGCGGTAAACGCAATTCAAAAATGAAGAAAATGATAGGAATTGACCTTAATATTGGGCAAAAAAGAGAAACAGATAATAAAAACCAACTATGAAACTATATCATATCGTGCGCCCAATCGTGACATTGGCGTATAAAATTTATTTTAAAAAAATATATTTTACGGGTGCAGAGAACATACCACAAGGGAAACCTGTGATTTTTTCAGTCAATCATCCGACTGGTTTTTTTGAACCCACCTTGTTGGCTTGTGTCTTTTGGGAATGTGATTTTTACTTCATAACACGGGGGGATATGTTTAAAAAGCCATTTTATCGCCGCATTCTCGAAAATTTGTTGATGATTCCAATTTATCGTTTCCGCGATGGTTTTGAAAATTTGCGTCAAAATGCTGCTATAATGGATGGAATTCGCGATATGTTGAGTGAAAATAAGGGGATTATGATTTTCAGCGAAGGCACGACAATAACTGCCAAACGTTTGCATCCGCTTCAAAAAGGGTTGGGACGCATGGCTTTCAGCAATTATGAAAAATATGGCGACCTCGATTTGCAAATTGTACCGATTGGTTTGACTTACTGCGACCCACATACGCCCCGTGGTGAAGTGATGATAAAAGTGGGAAAAGCGATACCCCTCAGTAATTACTACGAAATACATGCTCAAAACCCCTCAAAAGCCATTAATAAATTGACGGCAGATGCAGAAGCGGCTATGAAACCATGTCTCGTTCACATCGCACGAAAAGAAGATGACGACTTAGCTGAAAAATTACTTTTACTGTATCGCAATTCATTTCCACAACCGACTTTTCCTATCATGGTACACTCCGCACGTAGGCTTTTAGCACAACAGGAAATGGTGGATAATCTAAACGAAATGACTGACAATCAACGTCTTATATTAAACGAAAAAGCGAATACTTATTTTTCAACTTTGCAATCAAATAGCTTAAAAGATGTGGCTGTTGCACAACCTTACCATGCACGTTTTAAAATTACATTAGCACTTATCATTGGCTTTGTGCCGTTTTTAATCGGTTGGTATGGGCATTATTTGCCCAATTGGTATAGTAGAAAAATACGCGATGAACGTGTTCCGTATTTAGAATTTAAAGGACCTGTCATGGCGGGCGTGGCTTTAGGGGCAACTTTGGCTCAGTATATTATTTTGCTCATCGTAGGTCTTATCATCGGCAGTTGGGCGTTTTGGTTATTTATTTTAATTTTGCCATTTCTGGGCTATTACTCATTGGTTTACAATGAGTTATGGCATAACTATAAGGCTTGTAGTCGCTTAAATAAAGTAGCTCAAAATGCTGGTGGTGATGACTATATTTCAGTGTTAAGAGAGGAAAGAGAGAACATTTTGAGTATGGTACGCATGATGCCTAAAATTTAAATACAAAAATCAATCAAATCAGTTAAACCTATGATTAACATGACACATCAGGAGAAAACGCATATCGCTATTTTCTTATCTGGAACAGGCAGCAATGCCCGCAAAATCATTGAACACTTTCAAGGACACCCCTCCGTATCGGTGGCTCTTTTGGTCTCCAATAAGCCTGAATTGGGTGCGATGGGCATTGCTGTCGAAAACAATATTCCGCTTTTAAGTATTACAAAATCAATGCTTTATTATGAGCATTTGTTTTTAAAGTTATTGAAAGAGGCAGGTGTGGACTTCATAGTTTTGGCAGGGTTTTTGCTTCTTATTCCACCGTATTTAGTCAAGCATTTTGAAAAAAAGATAATCAACATTCACCCCGCTTTGTTGCCAAAATTTGGTGGAAAAGGGATGTATGGACATCATGTTCACGAAGCCGTCAAAGCGGCGGGCGAAACAGAATCGGGTATTACCATTCATTTTTGCAATGCCCATTACGACGAAGGCGATATTATTTTTCAAGCAAAAACCATACTTTCAGCGAATGATACACCGAAAGATATTGCGCGAAAAGTATTAGCCTTAGAACATGAATATTTCGCAAAAGTCGTTGAGCAGTGTCTTTTGAGTTAAAAATGTCTTAGACGACGATACACAAAACATAAAATACCCATATCGTATGTCTTATAAATCGGTCTTTGTCAGCCTGTTTTTTGTCTTTTTGACCCCCTCAGTATTTTGGGCACAAAATACACCTAAACCTTCTGCGCCCCTAAAATATAGACCTCTTGTACGTTCTGCCCAAAAAATGATGGACCAAGGCAATCTCATAGAAGCAGCAACTTACCTTGAAATGGCTTATCAATTGAAGCCGAAAAAAACAGAAACAGCTTACCAAGCGGCTCTCCTTTACTTGAATAGTCGTGAATATCGTAAAGCCGTTGCCCTATTTCGCCCGATTATGGGCGAGCAAAAATTTCCAGATATACATTTAGTATTTGCACAAGCCCTACAACAAGCGGGTGAATGGGACGAAGCCGTGCCAGAATTTTTGCTTTATTTGAACAACTACAAAGGCAAAGACCATGAGAAAATGGCGGAAAAAATTGGGGATTATCTCGCAGGTTGTGCTTTGGGTATTAAAGAATCGGATTCGACAAAAACAGCGGATATTTTTGTTGAACACCTAAGCGAAAATGTCAATACACAAGAAAATGATATTGCCCCTGTGCCTTTTGGTGACAATGTTTTATACTTTACTTCTCGCTGGCAAGATGCAGCAAAATTGCTTCGAACTCGATTTATTGGCAATGAATGGTCAGCAGCCGAACCTTTGACAAGCCTGCCGATACCAGAAACTACACCTATTGGGAACGGTACCTTTTCGCCGGATGGTTCGCGTTTTTACTGTACGATGTGTCAAGAAGTCGGCAAAAAAAAGCAAAAAACGTGTGGTATTTACTACTTAAAACAGACAAAAGAAGGTTGGACGGCTCCGATTCGGCTTTCTAACCGCATCAACCACGACAGCTCAGATGCGAGTGGTATGACGACTCAACCTTATGTGATACACAAAGGCAACAGCGAAATTTTGTTTTTTACGAGCAATCGGAAAGGTGGGCAGGGTGGTATGGATATTTGGATGTCGTCGCGAGCAAGAAACAAGGAAAATTCGGATTTTGATAACCCCATGAACCTCGGTGCTATCATCAATACTGAGGGGGATGAGGTGACACCTTTTTATGATGATGAAGAACAGATGCTCTATTTTGCATCAAATGGGCGTGCGACGATGGGTGGTTTGGATATTTTTAAGTCTTATGGGTCTTTACAATATTGGACTTCGCCTCAGAACTTAGGTGTCCCATTCAGTTCTGGATCAGATGATTGGTATTTTGTAAAAAACAAATCGAAAACAGGCGGCTTTTTTGTTTCTAACAGAGCCTATGGCATGGAAAAATTCAGTTCTCGAGATGATGATATTTACAGTTTTATCAACATCAACCATAGAGAACGGCTTATTTCAGGTCGTGTTTTTGATGAAAACACAAAAAACCTTTTGGAAAACGTCCGCTTGTCACTTTATGAAAAAAGAACAACTGATGACAGCGATTTGCGGCTTTTGTCATCCATTGTGTGTTCAGAAGGGAGCTATCAATTCACCATTTTACCTCAAAAAACATATACTTTAGAAGTAGAAAAAGATGGATTTAGGATAGGTAGCGCTGTTGTTTCAACAAAAGATAGTTTGGAAAATGACACCCACGATTTTTACCTTGAACGTTATGCTTCATTAGTTTCAAATAAAATCATTGTCTCTAAGGAAACACCCGAAAAAGAACAAGCACTACTTAAAGCGACGGTTGCGACCCCAATCCTCACCGTAGAAAAGGCAGATATTAAAAAAGAAATAGCCCAAACTGGAAGTAAAACGACGGCATTTAAACCTTTTCAAGCCACTGAAAATGTCAAATACAAGATCCAAGTGATGGCGTATGAAACCGATTTGGATAACGTGAACGTTAAAAGATTGAAACGTGTAGAAGATTTAGGCGATTTTGACACAGAAATTGCCTCAGTCAATGGTAAACGTTTTACCCGCGTCATGCTTTCTTTTGATACGTATGATGCAGCGGCAAAAGCATTGAAGAAGGCAAAAGAACGGTCACTCAACGATGCTTTCCTTATCCGTTACGAGGATGGCAAGCGCACCAATAGCAGTCGCTGAAAAAAGCCTGTCACATATTCCCCTTAATTGTTTACTTGTATTTCTACTGTTTAACTCTCAAAAATCTTAAAAAGTGGCTCGCCAAAGTGTTTTAGTTTGATAGTATTTTCTTGCTACAATCATTGTATCCTTCTGTTTTGATGTATTCAAACGGTGCAACAGATATGTTTTTAAATTATGTTACGCCAATATCCTGACTCAATTCATTGTTTGTCAAATAATTAAACATACAAATTAAATAATTTCAAAAATTAACCTTGACTTCGCATAGTGAGGGG
>JANMJN010001211.1:0-1738 GCA_031371355.1 Saprospiraceae bacterium | reverse complement strand
ATTTTTTAAAAAAAGTATCTCTTTAGCTCTCCTTGAAGCAGAAGAACAGCCTTGAAATAATCCAAACTTAAAGGAGACACTAAAGAGATGTTGCTGACATTTGATTTTTATATTATCTTTTGCCCCAAACCGCTACGCGGGCTTTGCCTTTTCTGACACCTTTGGTTTCGTACCAGAATTCGATTTTGCGTAAATGTCTCAAACCACCGTTGAGGTCAATCACGCGGCTCTCGTCGCCTTGCCGAAACAATAATTTTAAAGACACATCTTGTACATCGCCATTGTCGAAGTGGATTTTCATGTCGTAAATCTTCAATGGTGCGTCTGTGACTCGGATTTTCAGTTGTCGAAAATCGTCTTTTAAGTCACCAAAAAGAATAACATCGCGGTCAAGACCGTAATTGACCCATTTATCGGCAATGAAACGCCAATCGGCTCTCGCTGCAGGTCGTTGTGCGGTGCTGCAATTGAGTGTAGAAAGAGAAAATAGAAGGCATACAATGATTAATTGTTTCATTTTAGATTTTTAAAAAGTGAATAAAGAATTTAGATGTCGTAAATCGTCGTTAATAATACAAAATTGCGTCCTTTTGAAAAGTTTTCTCTTACCCTAAAGGGTGATTTATTATTTTACCATCAAACTTCTTAGACGCGTGATAGCTGATGCACGCGACACCGCATCAATTTTAAGGTAAGCATTATTAATATGCTTTTTAATGGTATTCACGGAAACAAAAATAGCATCGGCAATCTGTTGATTGGTTTTACCATCGTAAATCAATTGAAGCACTTCAAACTCGCGTTCACTGAGGGGGGTTGAAATATGTTTATTTATCTTTTCAAAATTCAACTTTGGATGGTGTTGATTGCTTCTGTTGGCAAAATTTGAGATTGCCATTTCCAATGAAGCCTGCAAAGTCTTTTCGTTGAAAGGCTTAACGATGTAACCCCAAGGCTCAACGGCTTTAGCACGCTCTAAAGTTTCCCTATCGGCGTAAGAAGTGAGGAAAAGGAAAGGCAATCGGTAGTTTTTATTGATAAAATCAGCGATTTCGATGCCATCCGTCTCGCTATCAAGGTTGATGTCGAGGATAATCGCATCAGGTGTATTTGTTTTTAATTGAAAAAAAGCATCTTCATCGTCATAAGCGATGCCAGAAACCATGAAGTCGGCATTGTTGAGATAAACGGCGATGTGCTCCGCAATAATCGGTTCGTCTTCGACGATTAAAACTTTAAATTCGCTCATCAGATTTCGCGATAATAGTCTTAGTAAGCCTTTGGAGGCTTACTAAGACTGGGTTATGCTAATTTATATTTAGTAATCCGCATTTCAACACAAGCCCCGTTGTCGTTATACACGTCCAATTTGGCTTTCAATTTCTGTGCAAACGCTTTTATTATTTTAAAACCAAAGGAGTTGGCTTGATGGTCATATCCTTCTTTTAAACCTCTGCCATTGTCTTTGACTTTCAAGAGTAAATCGTTGCCGTCTTGTTTCAAAACAACCGTTATTTCACCTGCATCTTGGTTGTTAAACGCATATTTCAAGGAATTACTGATCAATTCATTGATTGTCAAACCGATGGGAATGACGGTATCCACGTCTATACTGAGGGGGTCAATGTCTGTGGTCAATTTGATTGTTTCGGGTTTAATATTGTAAGAATTAAAAAGGCTTTTCGCTAAGTTCTGAATATAATCAGCCATTTTGATGCCTTTGATATTGCCTTCGTTT
>JANMJN010000676.1:0-6530 GCA_031371355.1 Saprospiraceae bacterium | reverse complement strand
ACAGTTGATTTCGCCACAGTTGATGGAACAGGTGGCGCAGGTACGGATTACACTACAAAAGCAGGGACTCTGACTTTCAAACCGCAAACTACTGAGGGGGTCATTGACATTTCCGTCTTGACCGATACTTTGAAAGAAGCGGATGAAACCTTTTCACTTGTTTTGTCCAATGCTAAAAATGCAATAATTAGCACAGGTACAGGTGTTGGAACGATTCGCAATGACGATACCTATGTCTTCATTCCTTCAGATGGCTACGAAACACCGACCACTTACACAGGTTACGAAAAAGCTTGGCAAGATGAATTTAGCGGCACGACGCTTGATGCGGCAAGTTGGACTTATGAAAGTGGTGCTGGCGGTTGGGGCAACAATGAGCTTCAAAACTATACTAACCGACCCGATAATCTCTATCTGGTTAATGGTAAGCTTGTTATACAAGCCCAAAAAGAATCATATCAGGGTAGTGCTTACACCTCTGCACGTATTGTGACAAAAGGTAAAAAAGAATTTACGTTTGGACGCGTTGACATTCGCGCCAAATTGCCTGTTGCAAAAGGTCTTTGGCCCGCTTTATGGATGTTGGGTAAAAAAATTGACCAAACATCTTGGCCTGCATGTGGCGAAATTGACATTATGGAATTGGTCGGCTTAAGCCCCAATAAAGTTTTTGGCACTATGCACTGGGGAGCAAACACCACAAGTCACCAAAGTTTCGGTACAAATTATGCTTTATCGAGTGGCAATTATTCTGATAAATTCCATGTTTTCTCGATGGTTTGGGAATTGGATAAAATAGAGATATTCATGGATGATATTTCGTATTGTAAATTCGATAAATCGAAAGTTGGTACTGCCGCTTATCCATTCAATGAACCTTTTTTCTTCATATTTAATGTGGCAGTTGGTGGCAACTGGCCTGGTTCACCTGATGCAACGACGGCATTTCCGCAGCAGATGATTGTGGATTATGTACGGGTTTTTAAAAAATTATAAATGAATGATGATTGGTAAACGAATAGCCAATCATCATTCACCTTTCACCATTCACCATTAACTAATTATCAATGTTTTATACTAAACTATCAATCAGTTTAGCACTCATCGCCTTGCCTTTTATAGGTTGTAACACACCACAAACGGCGGTTGCGAATGCCTCAAAAACGCTTTCAGCAAAGGATCAAAAGATAGAAGAGTTGCTCGCAAAAATGACATTGGAAGAAAAATGCGGGCAACTCAACTTCGTCGTTGGTCCGATACTGACGGGTCCCTCTTTGCAAGAACCTAAAAGTTCGGCAGACTTAGATGGACAAATCAGAAGCGGGCAAATAACAGGCGTTTTCAATACAAATGGGGCTAAAAACATCCGTCACCTACAAGAAGTGGCAGTTAAAGAGTCGCGTCTCGGTATTCCGCTCTTGATGGGCGCGGATATTATTCATGGTTACAAAACCGTCACACCGATTCCGCTTGGCGAAGCAGCCAGTTGGGACTTGGCGGCGATTGAAAAGTCGGCAGCTGTAGCTGCAGCAGAATGTGCGGCAACAGGTATCAACCTAACTTTTGCACCGATGGTGGATATTAGCCGCGACGCACGCTGGGGTAGGGTAGCCGAAGGCTCGGGTGAAGATCCGTATCTCGGCAGTCTCATTGCTGCCGCAAAAGTGCGCGGTTATCAAGGCAAAAACTTGGCAAATGACAATACAATTGCGGCTTGCGTCAAGCATTTTGCGGCGTATGGTGCACCCGAAGGTGGTCGTGACTACAACACAGTAGATATGTCTGAACGCCGTTTCCGTGAAACTTATCTACCGCCTTACAAAGCGGCGGTGGATGCAGGTGCTGCGTCGTTTATGAATTCTTTCAATGAAATTGATGGCGTTCCAGCAACAGGTAATACGCATTTGGTCAATGAAATCCTGCGAAAAGAATGGGGCTTTAAAGGCTTAGTCATGTCCGATTGGGCTTCAATTGAAGAAATGATACCACATGGCGTAGCAGCTGATCGCAATGAAGCAGGTATCGCTGCCCTCAAAGCAGGTTGCGATATGGACATGATGTCTTTTATTTATTCAAAAGAATTGCCGCAACTCGTTAAAACGGGGAAAGTGGATATTAAACTCGTTGACCAAGCGGTTCGCCGCACTTTGGCATTGAAATACGACTTAGGTTTATTTGACAAACCTTACCAATACGGCGACCCTGCAACGGAAGCAAAGGTTGTTTTATCAAAAGAAAACCGCGCAATAGCACTCGATATTGCTAAAAAAAGCATCGTTTTACTTCAAAACCCCAACAAAACACTACCCCTCAGTAAAAGCACGAAAACAATCGCTCTGATCGGACCGCTTGCAGAAGACAAGACAGAACAAAACGGTACATGGTCTTTCTTTGGTGATGCCAAAGACGTGGTTTCCGTTGCCGAGGGCATCCGCGAAAAGGTTGGAAAGGATACAAAAGTCTTAACAGCTCGTGGTGCAGACTTCTATGCGATGGACAAATCAGCTTTTGCGGATGCTTTAAAGATAGTCGAACAAGCCGATGTTGTCGTCTTAGCCGTTGGTGAATCTGCTGTGATGAATGGCGAAGCGGCAAGCCGAAGCGATATACGTCTGCCCGCCGTACAAGAAGACTTAGTGAAGGCAGTTATTGCCAGAGGCAAGCCTGTGGTGGTTTTAGCATTCCATGGTCGCCCTTTGGACTTGAGTTTTTTAGAAAATCAGACCCCCTCAGTATTGGCGTGTTGGACGCTTGGTACTGAGACAGGTCACGCCGTTGCTGATGTCCTTTTTGGTGACTACAATCCTTCGGGACGTTTGCCCATGTCGTTTCCGCGTAGCGTTGGGCAAGTGCCGATTTATTACAGTTACAAACAAACGGGACGGCTTTATGGAGGGAAATATGATGAACCCGCTTCGGATAGAGTGTATCAATCGAAGTACCGCGATGTGAAGAACGCACCGTTGTTTCCTTTCGGTTATGGTTTGAGTTATACGACTTTCAAATATTCAGAAGTAAGTTTGGACAAAACAGAAATCACTAATAATGAATCACTTACGGCTTCTATTACCCTCACAAACACAGGCACACGAGAAGGTGAAGAAACCGTACAACTTTATACAAGAGACTTAGTGGGCAGCGTCACACGCCCGGTTAAAGAGTTGAAAGGTTTTCAAAAAATCATGCTCAAAGCAGGTGAATCGCGCACCGTTTCTTTCAAAATAACAACAGCAGATTTGGCTTTTTACAGGAGAGATATGACATGGGGAACAGAAGCAGGAAAGTTCAAAGTCTTTATCGGCGCAAATGCTGAAACAATGAATGCGAAAGAGTTTTCGCTCAAATAATTCGTACGACACAACTAACTGTATCATCCATATTTCTCAAAATGTTCTAAACAACAATCATGAAAAATTTTACACTGCTTGTTGCACTCTGTGCACTCTTAACAACAGGGCTTATCGCGCAGCCTATAACTGCTCCGACAACGCCACCTGCACGCAATGCGGGAGATGTCATTTCGCTTTTTAGCGATGCTTATACCAATGTAGCCGGTACGCTTTGGTTTCCTAACTGGGGTCAATCTACGGTTGTTACCGATGAAGTGATTGCGGGAAACAACGTCAAGAAGTACGCAACATTGAACTATCAAGGTGTTCAATTCCAAGATCCCATTGTTCCTATCAATGCAGCGTCAATGACTACTTTGCATTTGGACATTTGGACACCCAATTGCACCGCTTTTGATGTGTTTTTAATCAACACATCACCCGCTACGGTGGAACATTCATACACGATTACACCTACATTATCAGGGTGGAACAGTATTGATATTCCTCTGACAGCATTTACTTCTTCTGCTCCTGTCATTGCTTTGAATAATATCGGGCAGTTCAAATTTGTCGGTACACCTTTTGGCTCAAGCACGGTTTGGATAGATAATATTTACTTCTGGAAACCTGCTAACGTACCGACCATAACAGGGTTTACAGTCCCTGCAAAAATTGTTGGCGACCCACCTTTCACCTTGACTGCACCTACGAGCAACAGCCCTGGTGCGTTTAGTTACACAAGCAGCAATACAGCTGTTGCAACCATTAGTGGTTCAACTGTAACGATCGTTGGTGCAGGTACTTCGACAATTACAGCCAATCAAGCTGCCGCAGGTGGTTTTACTGCAGGTAGTACAACAGCAACTTTGGTTGTTACTTCGCCTGGTCCTGCTACGGCGGCACCTACGCCTACGGTAGCAGCAGCAAATGTCATTTCACTATTCAGTAATGCTTATACAAACGTTGGCGTTGACACTTGGTCAGCAGTTTGGGATCAAGCCGATGTTGCAGATGTAACAATTGCGGGCAATGCAACCAAGAAATACACGAATCACCTCTATTCAGGTATTGAATTTACAGGTGCAAACCTAATTGATGCAACATCAAAGACCCATTTTCACATGGACGTTTGGACAGCAGATGCGGCGGGTATGGATGCTTTTAAAGTTAAATTGGTTGACTTTGGCGCAAATGGTATTTTCGACGGCGGTGATGATGCTGGATCCATTGAGTTACCTTTTTCCCCAACGGCAAGTGGTTGGTTTGCTATTGACGTACCCCTCAGTAGTTTTACGGGATTGACAACTAAAGCGCATTTAGCGCAAATGGTTCTCGTTACACCTGGCGGCGGTAAAACTTTTTGGATAGACAATGTGTATTTGTATAATCTACCCGTTGTCGTTGGTCCAACAGTTGCTGCTCCAACGCCTACTCGTCCTGCTGCCAATGTAACTTCTTTGTTCAGTAATGCTTATACAGATTTGGCGGGAACAAACTGGAATCCAAGTTGGGGACAAACCACTGTTTATAGCGAAGTAATGATTGCTGGTAATGCAACTAAAAAATATGAGACACTCAATTATCAAGGCGCAGAACCTGCTGCAACGGTTGACTTAACATCAAGAACTCATTTACATTTTGATGCATGGGCAGCTTCGGCGATTAATCTTCGTGTAAAGTTGGTTGACTTTGGTGCAAATGGTGCATTCGGTGGTGGCGATGACACAGAACACGAATTGGAATATACCCTCACGGGTAATTCTTGGGACAGCAAAGATATTCCTTTGTCAAGCTTTACTGGCATGACCGCAAAAGCGCATTTTGCGCAATTTATCATATCCAGCACTACAGCCCCAAGCCCAACAGTTTGGATGGACAATATTTATTTTTACAATGAGCCCGTTACTGAACCACTCACTGCTGCACCAACACCCACACGCCCTGCGGCTAACGTCATTTCGTTGTTCAGCAATGCTTACACAGATGTGGCAGGAACAGATTGGTTTCCTAACTGGGGTCAATCGACGGTTGTCGCAGATGTTATGATTGCGGGCAATGCGACTAAGAAATACACGACCATGAATTATCAAGGCGTCCAGTTCGCAAGTTCTGTCAATGCGTCTTCAATGATTAACTTGCACTTGGATTTATGGACACCTAACTGCACCGCTTTTGATGTGTTTCTCATTAATACAAGCCCTGCACCTGTTGAACAAAAGGTCACTTTGACTCCGACATTGGCGGGTTGGAATAGTTTTGACATTCTTTTATCTCAATACAATACCATTAATTTGACAAACATCGGTCAAATCAAATTGGTGGCTACGCCATTTGGCACAAGCACTGTTTACCTTGACAATATCTATTTCTGGACAACGGCGACACCTCCGACGATTTCTAATTTCACTGTTCCTGCTAAGATGGTCGGTGACCCTGCTTTCACTTTGACTGCACCGACAAGTAACAGCCCTGGTGCTTTCACTTATAGCAGTAGCAATACAGGCGTTGCAACGATTAGCGGCTCAACTGTTACGATTGTTGGCGGCGGAACATCTATCATCACAGCAACACAAGCTGCCGGTGGTGGTTATGCAAGTGGTAGTATCAGTGCAAACTTGGTTGTTAGTTTTGCTGCACCGACAATCGCAGCACCGACACCAACAAGACTTACTGCAAATGTTATCTCCTTGTTTAGCAACGCTTATACAGATGTTGCTGGGACGGATTGGTTTCCTAATTGGGGTCAGTCAACGGTTGTTTCAGACATCACCATTGTCGGTAATGCAACTAAAAAATACGATAATTTGAACTATCAAGGCGTTCAATTTGCCTCTACTATCAATGTCTCTGCCATGCAATTCCTCCACATTGACTTGTGGACACCGAATTGTTCGGCTTTTGATGTCTTTTTAATCAACACAACGCCTACAACAGTTGAACAAAGTTTCACGATCAATCCATCGCTTTCGGGTTGGAACAGTATTGATATTCCTTTGACGGCTTACAATACGATTGCATTGGGCAATATCGCTCAATTCAAATTGGTTGGCACTCCTTTCGGGTCAAGTGTTTTGTATTTGGACAATATCTATTTCTGGAAAACACCTGCGATTCCTGTCGAATTAACTTTCGTCAAGGCTAAAGCTGTCAATAACACAAGCGTTTTGACTTGGCAAACAGCCTCTGAAAGAGACAACA
>JANMJN010000641.1:0-4483 GCA_031371355.1 Saprospiraceae bacterium | reverse complement strand
CAGAAAAGTGAACAGCGTTTTTGCTAATGCCAGTTTTGGATACGGTGGTTTTGCATATATTGATGTTTCAGCTCGTAATGACTGGTCTTCAACTTTACCAGCAGCCAATAACTCTTATTTTTATCCTTCTATTTCAGCAAGTTTTGTATTCACTGAGCTATTGCCTCAAAATGATATTTTATCATTTGGTAAAATCAGAGCAGGTTTTGCAAAAGTGGGTACAGACGTAGGTCCCTACCAAATTAATCCAATTTTTGGAACGGGCAACCCTTATGGTTCAAACCCAGTCCAAACGATACCAAGTACATTGTTGAATCAAGACTTGAAACCAGGTTTGTCGTCTTCTTATGAAGGGGGTATTGATTTGAAATTCTTTAAGAATAAATTAGGTATTGAATTTACGGCATATCAAAATGACAATAAGGATCAAATTATTCCTTTGGCAGTGTCACCGACAAGTGGATACAGCAATGCCATTATCAATGCTGGTAATATTCAAACCAAAGGTCTTGAATTACACATTTTCGTAAATCCTATCAAAACAAATGACTTTGATTGGAACTTCGATATCAACTTAGACAGAAGCCGTTCAAAAGTTGTAGAATTAGCACCGGGCTTGACAAACTACCAATTGGGTAGCACTTGGCGTGGTTTGACTATCAATGCACGTGAAGGTGAAGAATGGGGTTTATTCAATGGTCGTAAGATTCAAATTGACCCAGCTTCAGGTAAACGAATCGTTGGTGCAGATGGTCAATATGTTTTTGATTTGAATAAAAACCTAGGTTCTGTTTTACCAGAATTTAAAGGCGGTATGGTCAATACGTTAAATTATAAAAACTTGGTTTTCCGTTTCAATATTGACTTCATTGTTGGTGGTAAATTCTTCTCAGTGACGCGTATGTTCAACGCTTATTCAGGTTTAGCGGCTGAAACAGCAGGCTTGAATGAATTGGGCAAACCAAAACGTGACCCAGTTGCAAGCGGCGGTGGTATTATTTTAGATGGTGTTACTGCAGACGGTAAGCCCAATACAACACGTGTTGAAACGCAATCGTTCTATGAAGATGCCTCATTTGCATTACATGATTACTGGATGTTCGACCAAACTTTTGTTAAGTTGAGAGAGGTGGCTTTGGGTTATAACGTGCCTAAGAAATCCTTAGGTAAAATGCCTTTAAAATCAGTTTATGTTGGTTTATTAATTCGTAATCCATTGTTACTTTATAGTGCAATCGGAGGCGGTATTGATATTTCAGAAGCTGAATCTTATTGGACAGAAGGTGGCCAATTACCTCCTGTTCGTTCATTTGGTTTGAATGTGAAGTTTGGTTTCTAATAATCAATACATTAACAATAAGTCAAAAATACATGAATATACGACCCCTCAGTATATTCATAATTCTTAAACAAAATAATAACTATTAAAATGAAAATAGTTTCTAAAATATTAAAATCAAGCCTTATAGTCGCATTAATGGCTACAACTGCTTGTAAAGATTTCACAGAGTTTGGGGATTTAAACCAAAGCCCAAATAGCCCATCAGTAGCGAGCACTGCGAGTTTATTGACTGGAGCTATTACAAATGTTGGTGGCATTGTCACTAACCAAGTGCCTTGCTTATATACACAACAGTTTGGTGATGTCACTTATATCGAGGAATCTCGCTACAAAACAGTTAATTTTAGCTATGCGGGTTTTTATACGTCTCCACTCAACTCTTTGAACTATATCATCAAGTTGAACACAGATGCGGATACTAAAAATGCTGCTGCTGCGAATGGTTCAAATGCGAATCAAATTGCCATAGCGCGTATTTTGAAAGCCTACTTCTTTTTGAACATTACAGACCGTTGGGGTGATGCGCCTTACTCTCAAGCATTGAAAGGGAAGGAAAACTTCTCTCCTGCTTTTGATACGCAACAAGCGATTTATACCGACCTATTTAAGGAATTGAAAGAAGCACAAGCGCAATTCGACGGTGGAAAGACGGTTGTAGGTGATATTATGTTGTCAGGTAATGCCACTCGTTGGAAAAAATTTGCCAATACACTCCGTGCTATTATGGCATTGCGTTTGTCTAAAATTGATCCAACTAAAGGTAAAGCAGAATTCGTCGCCGCTCTTGCAGACGGCGCTTTCACATCTAATGCAGACAATGTTACTTTCAAATATTTGAAAGATGCGAACTACGAAAGTCCTCTTTACAATAACTACGTTACAGGCAATCGTAAAGACTTTGCCGTCAGTGATGTTATGATTAATTATTTGGTCAAAACAAATGACCCACGTATTTCAGCTTTCGCAGACAAAGCAACAGCGACACAGACCTATAAAGGTGTGCCTTATGGTGTCTTCCCCGCTTCTGTTAAAGCACAAGATGTTTCATTGGTAGCAGCTGCTAAAATGGCTGCTCAAGATGCAGCCGTAAATGTTGCGACATACGCGCAATTGCTTTTCTCACAAGCAGAGGCAGCTAAATTGGGTTGGATTACAGGCAATGTAAAACAACTTTATGAAGATGCTATCAAGGCTTCAATGCAACAATGGGGCGTTTATACGACAGATGCTGCGTTTGCAACCTATCTTACAGGTACTGATGTTGCTTTTACGGATGCTAAAGCATTAGAATTGATTGGTACTCAAAAATGGGTTTCACTATTCTACATGGGTTTTGAAGCTTGGGCTGAATGGCGTAGAACAGGTTACCCTGTTTTGACTCCTGCTGCCAAACCGCTTAACACGAGTGGACAAATACCGCGTAGAATGGCTTACCCAACAACTGAAGCAACGCTCAATAAAACGAACTACGATGCTGTTATCGCTCGTCAAGGTGCGGATAACCAAGACACGCGCGTTTGGTGGGATAAGAAATAAATAAATTTAGATGAATGAAATAGTGAAAACTATTCCGACAAGCCGCTCTCTCTTTTGAGGGCGGCTTTTTTTGTTGCCCCAAAACCACATAGTCGTTCTTCGAAAATCAACATACCCCCACACAGTGCAAAACTGATTATGTTGCCTGACTGTGTTGAATTATTCACAGTGGGTGTTATGTCGAAACCACGTTTTTCGACGAGTTTTCATGCCGAACGTCTTGAAACGAAGATGACATGGGATGACCTTGTATTACTTTCGTCAACGCATGAAGAAGTTGGTGAATTATCAGTATGGATTTTATGAAGGAAGGAAATTTTTTTTCTTAGTGAAATAGAGAATATTCGCTTATAAATTTTGTCAATCCATTTTTTGTTACTACAATTGCCTTATCATTGGTGCAATAAGCAACAAATAGATGTAAAAAGTACAAGCAGCATTATGACAAACAAAACGTTGATTTTATATGATTATCAATATTTTTTCACTTTGAAAAACACATCCGTTCTGCGGAGTTTAATATTCTTAATAAAACTAAATTTATAGTTTTTTTCTTTTCTATTTTTCTTGCCATAAAAAAAAGCCTTACCACTTTCCAATTTGCAGGATAGTGTTTTACCAAAATCAAAATTTAAAAAACTGGGATTGCTGAGTGCAATCATCAGACGGTTTCTAATTTCCATCGGCTAATTTTTTTTAGTAGTTTTGAGCGAATGATTGAGTGTCCTGTATGACTAAACGTGATGAATATCAAAGTTTTATCTGGCACATTCCGCATTAACTTAAATTACTTTCCATTCAACAATTCAATGAACTGCCTCAAAGATACTGAGTGGTCTCTTTTTCTGATTTTGAATAAAAATCAGTTCCTGACCTTGTTATGTACTGAGGTGGCTAACTTTTCAAGCTGATTTGATTTTTTAGATGAAACTGCTCTGATGTGTTCTTGCATCAAAGTCCTCTAAGATATTGGTTAAAGCCAACCAAGTTATTTAATTTTTATTACTTCATCTTAAAATCAAAATCTGTATGAAAAAAGTTCTTTTTACCCTTATTACGCTCTTTTGCTTAGTAGGTTTTGCCTCGGCACAAAGAACAATCACTGGGATAATTTCAAGTCCCGAGGGTGAGCCACTTGTAGGCGCAAGTATCATCGTTAAAGGCACAACAATCGGTGCATTGACAGATGTGGATGGCAAATTTTCTCTTGCCGTTCCTAAGGACGCCCAATCACTGTTATTCAGTTTTGTTGGTTATCAATCACAAGAAATACCTGTGGGTACTTCCAACGATTTCAATATCAAATTGACAGCTACCAGTCAATTAGATGAAGTCGTTGTCACGGCTCAAGGTATCCGTAAAAACCAAAGAGAGATTGGTTATTCCTATTCAAAAGTGAACACTGAAGACATTACAGTCGGTCGGTCTCCACAATTAGCACAGGCTTTATCGGGTAAAGTGACAGGTTTGGCAGTTTACAATGTCAATAACAGTGTTGACCCCTCAGTAAAAATAGTCTTACGCGGCTATCGTTCATTGACAGGTAACAATGAAGCGTTGATTGTTGTAGATGGTATGCAAACTACTTCTACCGTTTTAGCTTTG
>JANMJN010000631.1:0-4992 GCA_031371355.1 Saprospiraceae bacterium | reverse complement strand
CCTGGTTTCTTGTTTTTCTTCAAAACAATATTGATAATACCGCCCGTACTTGCCGCTTCATACTTCGCCGAAGGGTTAGAAATCACCTCAATATTATCAATTTGGTCGGCAGGTATCTGATTGATATTCATCAAAGTCGGTCGTCCATCCACATAAATCTTCGTGGCATTGTTTCGCAACTTCGCAGAACCATCCGCATCAACGGTTACTGAGGGGACAGATTTCAGAACGTCTTCTGCCGTTCCTCCTGTCGTCGTGATGTTTTTATCCACATTGAAAATCTTTTTATCCAACCCCAATTGCATAGTCGTTTTTTGACCTGTGACTTCAAATTCGTTTAGCATTTTTGAGTCAACTGATAACTTCAAGTCACCCATATCAACTTCTAAATCAGGTGGAAACAAATTGATTTGTTTGATGATATCTTTATAACCAATCACTGAAATTTTCATCTTGATACCGCCTATAGGTAAATTATCAATATTAAATTCACCATTGAGTAAGGTCAACATACCGCCGACTATGGAATCGCGGCGACCTAAAGGACGAAATGCAACGACAGACACAAATTCCAACGGCTTCTTGGTGGTTTCATCAACGACTTTACCATAAATACGTCCTGTAATCTTCATGCCTTTTGGCATGCCGCCACCAGCAGCACCCATTGGGTTTTGAGCTAAAGACAAAGCCGTAAAAAGTAGAAAGCTGAATAAAAAGTTTAGTTTTTTCATTGTTCAATATTTGAAATTGTATTCGGTGTTTTTTTATTTCCAATCAAAAAACAGTAAAGTCAAAAAAGTGTCACAAAGTTCAATTCTTTTATTGTACAAAGTCATTATTTAGGATATAAACCTTGTTTATCTCGACAATTACCTGCTATTAATAGATAATGAAAATATTTTTAGGCTAATCTAAAAATATTTTCACAATAATCATAACTTTGCATTAGACTAAAATAATGCAACTAATGAAATATATAACTTTTACTCTTTTTACACTCCTATCTACGAGCTTTTTTGCTCAAAACGCACAGATTAAAGGCATCGTGAGTGACGAAGGCAAACCCGTTCCTTTTGCCAATGTCTTTTTGTTACACAAAAACATCGGAAACACCTCCGATACTGAGGGGGGGTATCTGATAAACAATGTGCCTGTAGGTGACTATACCTTAGTGGTAACAGCTGTTGGTTTTCAGAGAAAAGAACAAAAAATTTCTGTAAAACATTCGGGCAAAGTATTGACTGTCAATATCTTACTTACGCCAGCAAATGACAAATTGGATGAAGTTGTGATTACAGGGACTATGAAGGAAGTCTCTCGTTCACAGTCTGCTGTACCGATTGACATCATTACGCCTAAGTTGTTTTTGAAAAATCCAACGCCTAATTTGTTTGAATCTATCGGCATGGTCAACGGCGTTCAACCCACGATTAGTTGTAATGTCTGCAACACTGGCGACATCCATATCAACGGCATGGAGGGCGGCTACACAATGGTCATGATTGACGGTATGCCGATTGTGAGCGCATTGTCAACGGTGTATGGTTTGATGGGCATTCCAAACTCAATGGTGGAACGCATTGAGATTATCAAAGGACCGAGTTCGACGCTCTACGGTTCAGAAGCCGTCGGTGGATTGATCAATGTGATTACAAAACGGGCAGACAAATCGCCTCGTTTGAATGTGGATATAAACGGTACAACTTATGCCGAAATGGGTTTAGATGCCGCTACAAAGTTTAAAATAGGTCGTGCAACAAGTCTTTTGAGTGCCAATGTGTTCAATTTTCAAAAACGTTGGGACATCAATAACGACAACTTTACAGATGTGACGCTCCAAAAACGGGCTTCGGTTTTCAATAAATGGCAATTCAAAAGAAATGATGATAAGCAAACAAATTTCGCTGTGCGTTACGTTTATGAAGACCGTTTTGGTGGCGAAATGAATTGGCAAAACAAACACCGAGGCGGTTCAGAAGTCTATGGTGAACAAATAACGACCAACCGTTTTGAACTCATTGGCGTATATGATTTACCTGTGAAAGAAAAGGTCAAACTGCAATATTCCTACAATTTCCACGACCAAAACTCGGTTTATGGCAGCCGTCCTTTTTTGGCAACGCAACAAATTGGCTTTGCGCAAATGACATGGAACCGACCCCTCAGTAAAACACATGATTTATTATTGGGAACCGCTTTGCGCTATACGGCTTATGACGACAACTCGGCATTAACCCGTTCAGCCGATACTTTGAACCCGATCAATCAACCTTCTAAAACATGGTTGCCGGGTATTTTCCTACAAGATGAAATGCGTTTTTCGGAAAAACATACTCTTTTAGCGGGTTTACGCTACGATTTTAATTCAAAGCATGGCAATATCTTTTCACCTCGTTTGAATTGGAAATGGACAGTGAATCCAACAAATACGGTGCGTTTGGGTTTGGGCAATGGCTACCGTGTTGTCAATTTGTTTTCAGAAGATGAACGGGCGTTCAATGGCGCGCGGCGCATCGTCATTGGGTCAAATTTAAAACCTGAACAATCGTACAATGTCAATCTGAATTACAACACCACTTTGACACATCGGCGCGGTTATGTTGCCATAGATGCCGCTTTGTTTTATACTTATTTTACAAATAGAATTACGGCAGATTATTTCAAAAACGATAAAGAAATTTGGTTTGACAATCTGAACGGTTATGCAATTGCACGCGGCATGAGTTTCAACACCGATTTCAATTTTGACAATCCTTTCAAAGCCACCCTCGGCGCAACCATCCTTGATGTTTTTCAAGTAGAAACCAATGATTTTAAGGAAAAAGTAAAAACCAAACCAGTTCAGGTCCCCTCAGTATCTGCGGTGTTTTCGATGTCTTACACCTTCAAATCACATATTGCTGTAGATATTACAGGCAATGTGTACAGTCCGATGTTGTTACCTGTTCAAGAAAACGATTTCCGTCCCGACCATTCGCCCTGGTTTTGTTTGGCGAATATGCAAGTGACCAAAACTTTTAAAAATGGGATTCAGCTATATGGTGGCATCAAGAATCTTTTGAATTTCATACCCAAAAATCCGATTATGCGTCCGTTTGATCCTTTTAACAAAACAGTTGATTTAGACAATCCAAATGGTTATTCCTTCGACCCAACTTATAATTATGCGCCTTTGCAACGCATGCGGGGGTTTATGGGATTGCGGTTTGTGGTTAAGTGAACGACTCCGATAATGGTTTGCGTTGCAATATTGGAAACATCCATTACGAAGAGTCAAACCTTCGCAACTTTGTTATTTATTGAAAATCAATCATTTAGACCGTTCTCTTCTTTACAAAATAGAAAATGAAAGCTATTCATTTTTTCCTTACAAATTTAACATTTTTTAACGAAAAAGACAAATAAACTACTATTTTTCAAATACAACAACATCCTCAAACTCCTCTGTCATTTTCAACAATTTGATGTGTTCATCATATTCAGCATTGAACATAAAAGGTTTCCCTTCAACAACATATTTATAGACTTGAAAATCGGTTTCAGGGGTTGGCACATTCAGAATGCCGTCGTGTTCAATCCATTCCAGCGTTCCTTCAGGGCAGGGTGGCGGTGGCACTTTTGGAATATCTGCCAGATAAATAAAAACCGTCCAATTGTATTTTGCAGGCGATGACTCGACCAAAATGCCACAGAACTTCGGATGGGCAATCGTAAACCCAGTTTCTTCAAAAGTCTCCCTGACAGCAGCTTTTATCGGACTTTCATACGGTTCAATTTTTCCACCGACTGGCACATAATGCCCGATAAAAGGCTCTTTGTTGCGTTTGAGTAACATATAAGACGTGCCATTCCGCAAAATGACCATCGAAGCGTTGGTTTTATAGCCCAATTCCATAATTTTTGAATGATGAGAGATGAATGATAAATGATGAATAGGAGGCGAAAATAAGAAATTGCTTACATCTTGATTCATATTTCATCATTCATATTTCATCATTCATATTTACTTAACTAACTTTGCGGCATGAACGAAAAAATCATCATCCTCGATTTTGGCTCGCAATACACTCAATTGATTGCTCGCCGTGTCCGCGAATTGAATGTATATTCTGAAATCATTCCGTACAACAAATTACCCGATACTCTTGACCCCTCAGTAAAAGCGGTCATTTTGAGTGGGAGTCCCTTCTCTGTCCGTGATACGAATGCGTTGACGATGGATTTAGATAAAATTATAGGCAAAATCCCTGTATTAGGTGTTTGTTATGGCGCACAAATGATTGCCAAACACTACGGCGGATTGGTCGAAAAATCAGGGAGACGTGAATATGGCAAACAAGCCATCAGTACCATTTTGAAAGAAGACGCTTTTTTTGAAGGTATAAAAGCAGGTTCACAAGTCTGGATGTCACATTCTGATTCGATAACGAAACTGCCTCAAGGTTTTGAGCTTTTGGCAAATTCAGAAGGTGGTGTGACAGCAGCGTATAAAAAAACGGCTGTTCATGGAGAAGCACCCGTTTATTGTATCCAATTTCACCCCGAAGTGACGCATAGTTTAGACGGTTTGCAATTGCTCAAAAACTTTATTTTAGGCATTTCAGGTTGTGTAGGTGATTGGACTCCTGCCCATTTTGTAGAAGAAACTGTTGCAGATTTGCAAAAAAAAGTAGGTAAAGAGCATGTTTTGCTCGCTTTGTCGGGCGGCGTGGATTCAAGCGTTGCTGCCTTGTTATTACACAAAGCTATTGGGGAAAACCTATTTTGTTTCTTTATTGACAATGGTTTGCTACGCAAAAACGAATATGAAGAAGTTTTAGAGTCCTATAAAGGCATGGGTTTGAATGTCGTCGGTGTTGATGCTAAGCAAAAATTCTACGATGTACTGAGGGGTATCTCTGACCCTGAAGCAAAGCGAAAAGCTATTGGTGGCATGTTCATTGAAGTTTTTGAAATCGAAGCAAAACTATTTCCAGATATAAAATGGCTCGC
>JANMJN010000618.1:0-2310 GCA_031371355.1 Saprospiraceae bacterium | reverse complement strand
ACTTGCATAGACTCAATATCTGCTGGATTGATGTCGTTCAAACGCGATTGTTGCGCCACACCTACGCCTGTTGCAGATGCACCAAAACCCGTTGTACTGCTATTTGAAATCGGAATACCGTCCAAAATAATCAAAGGCTGACTTGCGCCTGTAATCGTATTTGCACCCCGAATCTGAAAGTTTGAACCTGCTCCAGGGTCACCTGTCGAGCGTGTAATCCGCACGCCCGAAGCTTTACCTGCCAAACCTTGCAATAAACCCGACTCACCTGAACGCGTGACGCTTTTAGGGTCAACTTTTGTGGTGGCACTGCCTTGTTTGTCCCGATTTTCGGTGAAACCCAAAGCAGAGACAACGACCATTTCGAGGGCTTTTGCCTCATCTTTCATCACAACGTCTATCGTTGTGCGCGTACCGACTTGTTCCCGCACGGTTTCCATACCGACTGATGAGAAAATAAGGACATCATTCGGACCTGAAACATTGATTTGGTAAGCGCCTTTCATATCAGTTATAGCTCCTTTTGATGTGCCTTCCAAAACGACACTCACGCCAGGAATTCCGTCATTATTGACATCGCGCACAGTGCCTGAAACAGACTGTTCGTAAGCGTCTTTTTTCACCTTCTTTTTAGTCGGCGTTACAGGTAGCGATTCAACAGAACTGGATTTCGGCTTTACCACCAAAATCTTTTCAGTTACTTTTTCAAAGTCCAAATTGACATTATCCAATACTTTTTTCAAGACAATAGATACGTCTTGATTCACAAAAGTTGGATAAAAAGTAACGTACAAACCCCTAACGAGTTGGGTTTCATAAGCAATTTTTACGCTGTAATGGTTGCCGATGTCCTTCAAAACATCTTTTAATGCAAAAGTGCTTTTGGCTTGATAATACGTCTTGTTTGAGACAGAAGCCAGAACTGTACCGCCTTGTGCAACAGCCATATAAGAGAGATTGCTTGACAAAAACAAAAACGACAATACAAGTAACTTGCTGTAATATGTCCATCGTTTTGCTTTTAAAAAGAGAGTAGTTTTTTCCACATTCATATTTTGGTTGAATTAAAAGATGACAAAAAGAACTTAGTTTTAATTATCGAAAATGATTTCTCTGGCTTTTTGTTTAGTTTTTATATCGAAAATTTGACAAATAATTTTGACCAAAACAGACACATCATCATCGGGAATGGAAGCGGTTAGGCGTTTGTTTTTCAAGGATTCTTCTTTAAAAATGAACTTAATTCCGTAGGTATTTTCGACCAAAAGCGCGACTTCGGATAAAGGCGTATCGTCAAATTCAAAATGTTGTTTTGTCCATGCTTGATAGACTTCCACTTTTTTTATGGGAATAATCCGCACGACTGCGCCATTGTCCACTTGCACGACTTCATTTGGTGTAATTGCAATGCTTTCTTGTTCAGGATGTTTGGTCAAAAGTAATTCAACTTTTCCTTCGTACAAAGCTAATTTACACTTTTCTCCGCGACTCATAAGGTTAAAACGCGTCCCAATTACTTCTACTTTGACCCCCTCAGTATAAACGATGAATTTTTGTGCAGACCCTTGCGGCGCATCATAATGTTTGACCGAAAACTCTGCTTCGCCATTCAACCACACTATGCGTGTCTCTGTTTTTGACCAATTTTTAGAAAAACGCAATTGAGAATTGGCATTTAACAACACCCTTGATCCATCGGGAAGTGTGACTTGTTGGGTTTCCCCAAAAGGTGTTCTAATGGATGTTTCTGCATTATCAGAAAAATCAATCGCCGTTGCTGTTTTCTCTTTTCTGGCTTTAAAAGTTTCTGTTTTAGCTTCTGAAAGGCTCTGATACTGTCCAAAGGACTCCCAAGGGAGAGGGGAAATATTTTTTTTGAAAATCAAAAATGTCGTTGCCAACAAAGCCACACTTGCTGCGGCTGCCCATAGCCACCGATTTTTACCACCTTGAATGGGTTCTAAAACGGGTTCTTCGACCACATTCTCTTGCGGTTGTGCTTGGATACGCGACCACAATTTTTGCCATTCTTGGTTTTTTTCGTTGTCAGATACTGAGGGGTGTGTTTGGGCGGCAAACAAAAGCACTAATTTTTCAGCTTCTGCAACCCATTCTTTTTTATGGGCATTTTCTGCAATCCATTGCGCCCAAAAAGCAATATCCGTTGCATTTTTTTGGAGAACATAGTTCCGAAAACCCACATCATCTACGAAATCATTAACCGTGTAATATTGATATTCTTTCATTGCGAACTTATTATTTTAAACAAGACGTAAGTACCTTTTATTTTTACTGTTTTTTTAACATAAT
>JANMJN010000603.1:0-1534 GCA_031371355.1 Saprospiraceae bacterium | reverse complement strand
GATTGAAAACACCCCCCTCAGTATTTTGGGCTTCCACACCGACAAGTAGGAAATTGTCGTCCGTTTCAAAGTTTTTGATAAACTCTTGGAAAAACACCAAATCAGGGTCTCCTTGAGGGAAAAACTGTTCAAAATCGAACGAAAACCGCAATTTCGTTGTGAAAAAGACAGCGGCGACAATCAAGACCGCAAAAAGAGGAAAGACGATGCGACGGAAACGTTGAAGATTAAAATTCATAAAAATGGTGAGCCGCTTTTTTGTAAACTCGTCTTCATAACTTTTGGGAGGGGTATTTTGTTTAAAACTTTCAATAAAAAATGAAAGCTAATTTATTACTATTGCGTTGTTATGATATTTTCCTTCATATCAACACAAAATTTGACATTTTTAAAAAAATCTAAACCCAAAACACCATCAAAGTCGGTAATAAGATGATATGCCAAAAAATCATAAGCACAAATTTCAATATTCTGCCTTTTTATGTCTAAACTACTGAATTCTTTGATGACAAAAACATGTGCTTCAATCACGCCACTTGCCGTTTCAATTTGTTCTTTTCTAATAGCATCTTTCATTTCGTAGCCAGCAATCAAAAGCGGGGTGAGGTCAATCGTGGTGTGAGATGCACCCGTATCTAATGCCAAAGCGAGCTTGTCGAAACCGACAAAGCAAGGTACAACTATCAAACTATCAACTGATTTTCTTTGAAAAGAATGTGTTCTCATAGTAACCACTTACGATTTTGAGGTATTTCCCCTGTATATACACAAGTTACACTTTTGTAATTTTGACGAACATATTTTGCATTTTGACCGATTTCACGTTTATCTTTACTTGCCATAAGTACAACGCCGCCCACTAATTTACTTACAATTGAACCCAAGGTATTTAGGTCATCTAATTGAGGATTGCCAATAAGCACCCATTGGTCGGGGTACAATGTACGAATAGTTTCAAAACTCAAAACTTTACTTTCTAATGCTTCCATAATCAATAATTTTCAACAAAGTTAGATGTTCTTTGGCATACAAACAAGAAGACAAATCGTTTACAGAACATAATTTATTTTGTTATGCAGTTTTAAAAGAATAGACACCCCTCAGTAAAAATGCCGTTTTTCAAGTATTTTGCTTGAAAAACGGCTTTTTTACTGAGGGGGTTCTCAAAATAATTCCCCTTGAGTAGGCGGTGTTTCGAAATCCAATAACCACTTTTTGCGATGCAAACCACCTGCATAACCTGTCAAAGAACCATCAGAACCAATGACACGATGGCAAGGAATGATAATCGCAATTTTGTTTTGTCCATTGGCAGAGGCGACTGCGCGAATCGCCTTCACATCGCCCAATGCTTTGGACTGCTCCATATATGAACGTGTTTTGCCAAAAGGAATATTGAGCAATTCTGTCCAAACTCGCTTCTGAAAATCAGTTCCTTTTAAATCAAAAGGCAAATCGAAACGGGTTCGTTTGCCTTCAAAATATTCTGACAATTGATTGATAGTCCATTGATTAAAATCATTTGGATTTTCTT
>JANMJN010000578.1:0-2233 GCA_031371355.1 Saprospiraceae bacterium | reverse complement strand
GTTTGGTAGCAACCCGTTATGAGGGCATTGCGGCTCGGCGCACAAACACCTGCGGTTGTAAAAACGTTGGTATAGCGTACCCCCTCAGTAGCGAGACGGTCAAGATTGGGCGTTTTAGCCACTTTCTCCCCAAAACAGCCTAAGTGTGGCGACATATCTTCACAGACAATCCAAACGATATTGGGCTGTTTTGGACTTGCTTTTTTTGAATAAAAACCTGTGAAAGTAATCAAACAAGCAAGTGAAACAAGAAGGTGTATTTTCATTATTCTTTCTATTTAATCAACAATAATAAGCCATGCGTTTTGTTTTACAAATTTAAGTCTTTAAAATGTATTCACTTTCAACTCCACCACGTTCATCCCAGATGATAAGCGAATGGTTTTAAAAGCCGTATCAACTTTTTTTCCATTCAATAAAACCGTGTCTTCAGGGGAAAAATCGAGTTCCAACTCCGCCGATACTGAGGGGGGTATGTCAAAAGTATATTTTTGTAAAATCTTACTTTTTCGCTCATAAGTCGCTGATACCGACCCGTTTAGAAACGAAACTTTTATTTGACTTGAAGGCAATTTGCTCAATTGTGGCTTAATTTGGACAATGCTGCCGCCCGCCGTTTTGGGCTGAATTCCCCACATATTTCGAGCAATGATATTGGCTGGAACGGCTCCCCAAGCGTGGTTCCAATCGGCATTGGGTTTGTATTTCATATCCCATGCTTCGAGGGTAATTGTTGAGCCGATGCGTATCATATTGTACCAACTACGGTCGCTTTTATCCGTCAAAAGTTTCAAGGCATAATCCGCTTCATGGGCATTGTACAAGGCTTCCATGAGGTATTGTGCGCCGTAAACACTGCACGCCATACCGCGTGATTTGAGGAAATTCACCACCGATTTTTTATATTTTTCAGGCACAATATTGAACGCCAAAGCGGTCATATTGGCATGAAGTGAACTGTGGTCTGTCCCTTCGCCGTCCACGTAAAAGCCTTTGTTTTTATCCAAAAGTTTTTCATTCATAGCTTTTTTAACCTTTAATGCGCGTAGATTAAAATCGGCTTCATCATCCGTTTTGCCCAATATCTTGGCAAATTCTGCCATAATTTCCATGTTTTTGTAGTAAAAACTATTAATCATGGTGTTTATGGGGCGAAAGACAAAACCGTCTCTTTCGCCTTCGGTGGTTGCCAATTTCCAACCTGTATCTTTTTGTGCAGGCGGCCAGTCCGTAATGTCTTTCAGTTTTTCTTTCGGGTCTTTAAAACCCAATTTTTGCATAAATTCAGGCGTATTTTTCTCCGATTGAGAACTGATTAAACCGTCTTCTCTATCCAATTCCATGAGCGTTTTATGCTTCAACGCATCGTAATATTTTTCAATCAATTCGGTATTGCCCGTGTACATATAATCGGCGTGAAACATCAGCGCAACGTGCAATTGCCATTCGGTGGGCCATGTTGGGTGCTGCATAAAATACTCTATTGTGCTTCGTGCAATCGCATATTCACGGTCAGTCGTGTAGTGGCTCAATTGATTGATATAGGCATCGGCTTCGTAGGGTATGCGCTCACGGTCGCCGTCCACGTACAGACCCGCAAACGTGGTGGCTTTTATGGAATATTTACACAAATCCCAAATCTGATTAAGCGTGGTGTCCGAGCTTGCAAAACTACTTTGGTCGTCTTCCCAATAGCTGTGATAAGCGACTTGGGTTACGTCATTTGCCGTGATATTTTCCGTTGCATTCTCAATTTCACAATACCGAAACGGCAGTAAAACGGGGAAACTATCGGGCAAAGCCACTGCCCCAACTTTGGTATTGCGTTGGTCGGGTTTGATTTTTAAAGCATAATGCGTTTGAGCAGGCTGTACCCCTAATTTCACTTCTTGATAGCGAATATGACCCGTTGGTTTTCTATTGATTTGCCCATTTTCCAACTGCTCGCCAAGGCGAATGATTAAACTATCGGCTTTTTTAGGCGTATAATTGAGTTCAATATTGGCAAAAGCGTCTTTGCCAAAATCAATAAAATACGTGTTATTCGTCTTTTTTATGAATTGTTTAGGTTTAATTTGTTCTAAGGAAGTTTCGGCCCAAGTTTCAGTTAATTTTCAGGTATTTTATGATGACTTAAGTCCCTATGGTATGTGGATAGAAAACCCCAATTACGGATATGTATGGGTTCCAAATGTAAATGCCGGTTTTACACCATACGGCACAAATGGATATT
>JANMJN010000540.1:0-1901 GCA_031371355.1 Saprospiraceae bacterium | reverse complement strand
TCAATAATGATGGCAAAAAAGAAGAAACTTTTGTTTTAGATGCGCCAAACAAAGTATTGCTAATTGAACCAACTGACTGGCATATCATGTACTCATTTACTGAAAATGCCACGCTTTTAGTCTTGGCTTCCACACCTTATGATGTGACCGATTATATTGATACACCTTATCCAAATACAAGTTTTTTTGTGGAGTGATGCCCCTCAGTAAAATTTCATTTTTAACTAAAAAGTTAAAACAAAATGCGTCAAGTTGAATACGAAAATTTACATTTTCTGAATCGTCCTTTTTTTGAAGATTACCGCGCTTCGTTCAATGATGTCTTAGAGCGAGGTTGGTTTATATTAGGTAAAAACGTTGAAAATTTTGAGCGTCAATTTGCTGAATACCTCGGTGTCAAATACGTCATCGGTGTCGCTTCAGGCTTAGATGCTTTGGAGATTCCCTTGAAATGTTGGGATTTCGCCCCTCGTTCAGAAATCATTGTGCCTTCAAATACCTATATTGCTACCGTCAATGCGATTATAAACTGTGGTCATATTCCAGTTTTTGTTGAACCTGGCATAGGTACATATAATATTGATTGTCAGCGAATTGAAGAGAAAATAACGCCCAAAACGAAAGCAATTATGCTCGTGCATCTTTATGGACGTCCCTGCGATATGGCTGCTATTATGGCTCTTTGTGAGAAATATGATTTGGAACTTGTAGAAGATTGTGCTCAATCGCATGGCGCAACTTTTGATGGTAAAATGACAGGTACTTTTGGCGTTGGTGCTTTTAGTTTTTATCCAACAAAAAACTTAGGCGCTTTAGGTGATGCAGGTGCGATAGCCACAAATGATGAAAATTTATATCGCAAAATTAAGGCTTGGCGTAATTATGGTTCCAATGTAAAATACAAAAATGAGTATATTGGCGACAATTCAAGGCTCGATGAAATACAAGCAGGGTTTTTAACTAAAAAATTAAACCATTTAGATAACATTAATGCCCGTAAAAATGAAATTGCTCGTTATTATTTTAACAACTTGAATCACAATTTCATTTTGCCTACTGTTGATGAACAAATATATAATGTCTATCATATTTTTCCGATTCGACATCCCAACCGCGACGCATTGAAAGCCTATCTTTTAGAAAAGGGGATAAAAACAGAAATTCATTATCCGACTGCACCTTGTGACCAAAAGAGTATTTGCGATTGGGCAAAACGTTCAGATATGATGCTTAACGATGCAGATTTCGAATTAGCTCGTCAAATTCATGCGACTGAATTGAGTTTACCCATTTCAACGATTCATTCAGATGAAGACATTGCTTATGTTGTAGAAATGTTGAATAAATTTTAATGGCAAATGGTCCTATTTTTTATAAAGAAAAATACAAAAAACTCTTTTTCTATGCGTTCTATTAGTTTAATATTCTTTATATTTTTTATAGAATCATCTATTTTGGGACAAATGGTTGATTCCTGTTTGCTTGTCGGGGCTTACGCATTAGAACGGGTTGAAATGAGTCAGTCTCTCGATTCAAATAGCCATACCATCCCTTCTCTTAGATGGTCACTTTATGAACAATCGGGTTTGGCGGATACTTTGAGGATAGGAGAAAGTTTTGATTTCACACGGTCGGTTAATTTTCTAAATCATTTTGAACAAGTTTTAACAGGACAATTTAGTGTCAAACAAGATAGCCAATTTTATGTATTTGTGTCGTCAGGAACACTTTATACATTACCTCTTTTAAATATAGAAACTTTGACTCAATCTCAATTGGTGATAATAGAAAAGTTTAAAACACGATGGATGCGGCGTACTTTTAAGAAAACAAGTGGTTAACATGCGCCAATATCGTATTCTTGACGCATGTTAAATTGATAGTTAAGAACCCAAAGCCTT
>JANMJN010000512.1:0-2091 GCA_031371355.1 Saprospiraceae bacterium | reverse complement strand
TCAGTATTGGGACGCTTCCGAGCCTTTTGTTTTAGATACAAAAGATAAAAATGTGTTGAATATCGGTCTTGACAAATTTGTGAGCGCTGCAAAAGAAAAGTATTATTTTCAAGCCGTTTACAAGCAAAATATAGACGATGGACAGGAAAATGTATCGGGCAATTTGTACAGCAATGTGGATTCTGTTTTGTTTTCAAACACCATTCAACTCAATTTGACGCTCAATAAAATCATTCCGCCTGCGACAGTTGCTCAACACCCGTTTGTCAAAACAGTTGAAATCAAAAGCAAATACCTTTCGGAGTTTTCGGGTAAAACGCGCTATTTGAAGGCAGCTATTTTATTGCCTTCGGGTTATTTTGACAATCCCAAAATGACTTATCCAATATGTTATCGAGCGGCGGGATTAAATGGACGTTACACAGCGATTAATGGTTTAATCAATAATAAAACGTTTACAGATTGGTGGTTGACAAAAACAGCCCCACAAATTATTTACGTTTTTCTTGATTCCAAAGGACCTTATGGCGATACGTATCAAGTGGATTCCGAAAATAATGGACCTTGCGGAAAAGCATTGATTGAAGAATTGATTCCCGAAATTGAAAAACAATTTCGTTACAAAGCGGAGTCAAAAATGCGTTTTTTGACGGGCAATTCGACAGGCGGTTGGGTGTCATTGGGTTTGCAAGTCTTTTATCCTGATTTTTTTGACGGGACTTGGTCTTATAGTCCTGACCCTGTTGATTTTGAACATTATGGATTGATTAATATTTATGCGGATTCTTCTATTTTTTACAACCGATTCGGCTATTTGCAACCTGGCAGAAGAACGATTTACGGCGAACCCACTTATTCCATGTACGATTGGATTACGAATGAAAACTTGAACAGTCGAACAGGGAATTACTTGGTTTCGGGCGGACAATTTGGTGCGTACAATGCGGTGTTTGGACCCAAAGGTAAAGACGGACTGCCTTCATTGATGTTCGACCCGAACACAGGCGTTATAGACCACGACATTGCCAAACAATGGGAAAAATATGATTTAAAGAAGATTTTAGAGAAAAACTGGACAACACTGGGACCCAAACTGCAAGGAAAAATATGGATTTGGATGGGTGATATGGACGGTTTGTATTCAAATGTAGCGACACGATTTTTGCAAAAGTTTTTGGATAAAACAGAGAATCCGAAGTCTGATGCTAAGCTCTCATTTACACCAATGGCGGGTCATGGGCAAGAATGGAGCGATAAAGCGGTGTTGACTTTGATTGCGGCGAAGGTGGCTAATAAATAAAATCAATAGAATAAATGAATAGAATAATTTCGTTACTGGTTATCGGGTTGTATTTTAATGCAATTCTTTTTGCTCAAAAAACCAATACGATTTGGTTAGATGAGTTGAACATCAAAACCTTTTCTGAAAGTATCCCCTCAGTATCAGCAAAAACAAATGCGGCTGGGGATTCTATGCGTATGAAAGGCACGACTTACAAACGGGGTGTGGGTATCAATTCCACAAATGTAATGCCTTTTGTTTTAGACGGTCATGCGACGGAATTCTCGGCAATTGTGGGGATAGACGACAAAGGCATTAAAGACCTGCCGCATCGTTTTTATGTTTTGGGTGATAGAAAAATACTTTTTGATAGCGGCGATATGAAACTTGGCGACCAACCGAAAAACGCCAAAGTCAATCTAAACGGCATCAAAATATTAGGGCTTTTGATGACTGTTGGCGGCGAAGCACGCGTGCCAGCAGATTATGCGAATTGGGCAAATGCTCAATTGGTGATGAAAGACGATTTTAAACCTAAAAATATCCCCAATTCTGATGAAAAGTACATTTTAACACCCCCCTCAGTATCAAAGCCAAAAATCAACTCTGCGAAGTTGTTTGGCGCAACGCCGAACAATCATGTGCTTTATACGATTGCCGCAACGGGTGAACGACCTATATCTTTTTCAGTAAAAAACTTACCGAAGGGATTGTCTGTTGATACAAAAACGGGCATTATTACAGGGAAGATTGCCCAAAACGGGACATATTCTACCGTTTTAAAAGCAAAAAACAAAATTGGCGAAGCC